>NZ_MKJY01000122.1 GCF_001942465.1 Actinomadura sp. CNU-125 | reverse complement strand
TGCTCGTGGTCGGGGCGGGCGGGAGCGGGGCCGTGCTGGGCGCGCGCGCTCAGCGAGGATCCCGGGTGCGAGGTCGTGGTGCTGGAGGCCGGGCCGGTGCCGTCCGCCTTCCCCGGCGACCTGCTCGACGCCCGGCTCGTCCCCGGGGCGCGGCCGGGCCATCCGGCCGTCCGGACGTTCCCGGCGCGGCTCGCGCCCGGTATGCCGTACATGGCGGCGCGGGGGCGGGTGCTCGGCGGGTCGACGACGGTGAACGGCGGCTACTTCGTGCGGGCCCGGCGCGCGGACTTCGACCGCTGGGCGGAGGCGGGCGGGGACGGGTGGTCGTACGAGCGGGCGCTGCCGTTCATGCGCGCGCTCGAGAACGACCTCGACCACGGGGCCACGGCCCTGCACGGGGACCGGGGGCCGATGCCCGTGCGCCGGACCGGCCTGGAGCATCCCGCGGCGGCGGCGTTCCGGGACGCGGCGCGCGAACTCGGGTATCCGGACGAACCCGACAAGAACGCCGAGGAGCCGCCCGGGTTCGGGCCGGTGCCGTCCAACTCCGTGGACGGGCGCCGCGTCAACACCGGGCTCGCCTACCTGCTCGGCGCGGCGTCCGCGCGGCCGAACCTGACGGTCGCGGGCGGCCGCGGGGTGCGGTCGGTGGTCGTCCGGGGCGGCCGGGCGACGGGCGTCGTGGCCGCGGACGGGACGGTCCTGGAGGCGGACGAGATCGTGCTGTGCGCGGGGGCCCTCGCCACGCCGCACCTGCTGCACCTGTCGGGGATCGGGCCCGCGGCGGACCTCGAACGGGCCGGGATCGCGGTCGTCCGGGACCTCCCGGTGGGCGCCGCGCTCAGCGACCACCCGCAGATCGTCGTGGAGTGGACGCCCCGGCGGCCGCTCGGCGGCCCGTCCGGTTCGTGGCTCGGCGGCGCCCTGCACCTGCCGTCGTCGGACGGTCCGGCGGCGGGCGACCTCGAGATCCTGCAGTCGCTCGTGCCGATGGCCGGGCTCGTCGGCGGGCGGGTCGCCGTCCCCGGCATGCCCCTGGCCTTCCTCGCGTCGGTGCAGACGCCCCGGACGTCCGGGAGCCTGCGCACCGTGTCGGCCGACCCGGACGTCCCGCCGGAGATCGACTACGGGTACCTGCGGACGGGCGCGGACCGCCGCCGGATGCGCGAGGCCGTGCGGGCGACCGTCGCGATCGTGCGCGCCGGGGCCTTCGGGGAGGTCTGCGCGGGGACGGTCGAACCGGTCCCGGTGGACGACGACGGCGTGCTCGACGCGTGGATCCGCGCGCGCCTCGGGACGTCGCAGCACACGTGCGGCACCGTCCCGATGGGCCCGGCGGTCGACGCCCGCGGCAGGGTGCACGGCGTGCGCGGGCTCCGCGTCGCCGACACCTCGATCCTGCCGGCCGCGCCGCTGCGCGGCCCCGCCGCGACGGCCGTCCTCATCGGCGAGATCGCCGCGGCGGACCTGCGCCGCGAGTGATCACCGCGGGGCGGCGCCGAGTTCGGCGAAGCCCGCCTCGACCCGCCGGAGCGTCTCGTCCAGCAGGTCCGCCAGGGGCGTCCCCTCCGGAGCGGACAGCCAGTGCTCGTAGGCGGCGACGGCGGCCGCCAGGATCACGCTGCCCGCGAGCCGGGGCGCCATCGCCGACGCGCGCTCCCCGGTCCGCGCGGCCACGAACTCGGCGACGATTTTCCGCCAGGACGCGTAGCGCAGCGTCGCGTCCGCCTGCAGGGTCGGCACCGTCAGGATCAGCTCCATCCGCTGCCGGTGCCACGGCACCTCCTGCGGGTCGAACCGGTTGAACTCCACGACGGCGTGCCGGACGGCGTCCATGATCGGCGTCGCGGGGTCGGTCTCGTCCAGCAGGCTGCGCAGCCACCGCAGCTGCTCGTCGAAATCGCCCCACACCAGGTCGTTCTTGGACGCGAAGTAGCGGAAGAACGTGCGCCGCCCGATCCCGGCGGCGGCCGCGATGTCGTCCACGGTCGTCTCGTCGAACCCCTGCCGGGCGAACAGCTCGAAGGCCAGCCGCTCCAGGGCGGGCCGCGAGGTCACGCGCGGCCGTCCCATCACCCGGCGGCCGTCGCCGAACCTGTCACTGGACCTGTCACCGGACGACGTCACCCCACCAGGTTCCCACGCCGGGACGCCGCGCGCTCAGCCCAGCGACAGGCTGATCGCCTTCGTCTGCCCGTACTCGTGCAGCGCCTCGATCCCTTTCTCGCGTCCGTGGCCGCTGTCCTTGAACCCGCCGAACGGCGTCTCGATGGTGAGCGGGCCGCCGTTCACCGACACCTGGCCCGCGTCGATCCGCTCGGCGAGGCGCAGGCCGCGGGCGACGTCGCCGGACCAGACGGCCGCGACGAGCCCGTAGTCGGTGTCGTTCGCCCTGGCGAGGGCCTCGTCCTCGCCGGTGAACGGCATGGTGACCAGGACGGGCCCGAAGAGTTCCTCGCGCGCGACCGGCGCGGACGGCGGCACCCCCGCGTAGACGGTCGGGCGGATGTAGCGGCCGCGCGCCGCCGCGCCGTCCGTGTACGCGGACCCGCCCGTCACCGGTGTCAGCCCGGCGGCGCGGGCCGCGTCGAAGTGCCCGAGGACCTTGCGGAACTGGTCCTCGGTGATGATCGGCCCGAAGTCCGTGCCGGGTTCGAGCCCGCCGACCGCGTCGACGATCCGTGCGACGACCTCGTCGTGCACGGAGGACTCGATGAGCAGCCGGGCGGTGGCCGAGCACACCTGCCCCGCGTTGGTGGCGACGGCCGCGACGGCGGCGGCGACCGCCCGGTCGAGGTCGCGTCGGCGAACACCACCAGGGGCGACTTGCCGCCGAGCTCCAGCGTCACCGGGACGAGCCGGTCGGCGGCGACGCCCGGCCAGGCGCCGTCCCGTGGCGACCGACCCGGTGAACGTGATGCGCCGGACGCCCGGGTGCGCGGCCAGCGGCGCGCCCGCGTCCGGCCCGGTGCCGGTCACGACGTTGAGCAGGCCGTCCGGGAGTCCGGCCGCGGCGGCCAGCCGCGCCAGGTGCAGCGTCGAGGCCGAGGTGAACTCCGACGGCTTCGCCACGACGGCGTTCCCGGCGGCCAGCGCCGGGGCCAGCGCCCGGCACGCCTGGTTCAGCGGCAGGTTCCACGGGGTGATCGCCGCGATGACCCCGTACGGCTCGAACCGCGTGTAGGTGTGGTGCCCGGCGCCCTGGTCGATGGTGCGCCCGCCGTGGGCGCGCAGCACGCCCGCGTAGTACCGGAAGTAGGCGGCCGACATGTCGGCCTCCATGCGGAGCTGCGCCGGGGTCTTGCCGGTGCACGCCCGCTCCAGTTCCATCAGCTCACCGGCGTTCGCCTCGATCGCGTCGCCGATCCGGTGCAGCGTCTCGGACCGTTCCGCCCCCGGCCGCCGCGCCCACTCCGGCTGGGCCCGGACGGCGGACGCCACCGCCCGTTCGACGTCGGGCGCCGAACCGGCCGCGATCTCGTCGCCCGGCTCCCGCGTCGCGGGGTCGACGGTGGGCAGGTAGGCGCCGCCCGCCGGCCGCTCGTCCTTGCCGCCTATCCAGTGGTCGTGGCGAACCGGCACGCCGTCCTCCTTGCGATACGAAGACTCTCCGATCACAAGAATAGTATTCTCGCGCGGTCACGCCCAGAGCGCCTCGGCCGCCGCGATCCCGGCGGCCACGGCGAAGATCCCCGCGACGACGCTGACCAGCACGTTCGCGGCGGCGAGCAGTCGCGCGCCCGACTCCGCGAGCCGCAGCGTCTCGTACGAGAACGTCGAGTAGGTCGACAGCGCCCCGCACAGCCCGGTTCCGGCCAGCAGCCGCACCGGATCCGACGCCGCGCCGTGCACGACCGCGCCGGTCAGCACGCCCAGGACCAGGCAGCCGAGCACGTTGGCGGCGAACGTGCCCCAGGGGAACGCCGTGCCGTTGCGGGCCTGCACGGCGCGGTCGGCGAGGTAGCGCAGCGGCGCCCCGGCCATCGCCCCGGCGACGACGAGCAGCCAGGTCATCGGGCCTCCGGGACGAGCCGCCGGGTCAGGGCCGCCGCGCCCCACGCGCCGCGACCGCGACGACCGGCGTGGCCGCCAGGTACGCGATGCCGAGGCGGGCGTGACCGTCCCCGAGCAGGCCGTGGACGTCGGCCGCGTAGGCGGAGAAGGTCGTGAACCCGCCGAGCACGCCGGTGCCGAGGAACGGCCTGACCAGCCGGTGCGGCGCCCGCGCGCGGGCGAGGACGGTCATCAGGACGCCGGTCAGGGCGCAGCCGAGCGCGTTCACCGCCAGCGTCGTCCAGGGGAAGGCGGACCCGTGGACGGGCCACAAGAGCGAGGCGCCGTAGCGCGCGGCGGCTCCGAGCCCGCCACCGGCCGAGACCGCCGCGACCACCGCGGCCTCGCCCCGGACGCGCGACGGCGCGGCGACGGCCTTCTCACGGGGGATCGAGGGGAACGTCATCGTGGGCGTCTCCTACTCGTGCGGGCCCGGACGTCCGGGCGCGTCGACCACAAGCAGGGACCGTTGGCGGCGACGATGCCGCGGTTCGGGTACGGCGAGCCCCACCGCCGTTCGCGCCGCCCAGCATACCCGGGCGTGCGCTTTGCCAAGGCTTGGACGCCGCCCGCGCATTCATGTCCGAAGCGTTCGCGCGCCGGTTCCTACCATGAGTTCATGATCGTCACGTGCGGCGGTGCGCCGGGGCACGATGCGCCCGGGTGAACCGCGTCCGGGCGCGACCCGGTACGGGGCCCCGGTGCGGCTGTGGCGGGCGCTCGAACGGCGCCGCCCGCCCGGGTTCGGCCGCGTCCGGGCATGGCGGAGCCCGCTGCGCGGGCCGTGGCTGACGTCGGTGTTCGCGGTCGTGCTGCTGGCCGGGCTGCCCATCGTGACCGTCACCGGGCTGCTGTCGTACGCGGCGTACTCGCCGCGGTTCGGGCAGGCGTTCCCGCCGGACGCCGGGTGGCTGCGGCTGCCGTACTTCGAGTGGCCGACGCGTCCGGCGTGGCTGTACCGGGTGACGCAGGGCCTGCACGTCGTCCTGGGGCTGGCGCTCGTGCCGGTGGTGCTCGGCAAGCTGTGGTCGGTCGCGCCGAAGCTGTTCGCCTGGCCGCCCGCCCGCTCGTTCGCGCAGCTCCTCGAACGGGTGACGCTGCTGCTCCTCGTGGGCGGGATCCTGTTCGAGATCGTCACGGGCGTCCTGAACATCCAGTACGCGTACGTCTTCGGGTTCGGCTTCTACGAGGGGCACTACTACGGCGCGTGGGTGTTCATCGGCGCGTTCGCCGCCCACGTGACGATCAAGCTGCCGCGAATGGTGCGGGCGCTGCGGTCCCGCCCGTTCCGCGACGCGCTGCGCGACGACCGTCCGGAACCTCCCGATCCGGACGGGCTCGTGCCCGCGGCCCCGCGCCCGGCGACCATGACGCGGCGGGGCGCCCTGGCGTTCGTCGGCGGCGGGAGCCTCCTGGTCGCGGTGATGACGGCGGGGCAGGTCATCGGCGGCGCGGCCCGCCGGACGGCGTTCCTCGCCCCGCGCGGCGGACACGTGCCCGGACCCGGCGAGTTCCCCGTCAACCGCACCGCGGCCGCGGCGGGGATCACGGCCGAGGACGTCGGCGCGCGCTGGCGGCTCGTCCTGCGCGGCGGCGGGCGCACCCTGGAACTGGACAGAGCGGACCTGCTCGCACTCCCGCAGCACACCGCCGAACTGCCCATCGCGTGCGTCGAGGGATGGGCGACGGTCCGGACGTGGAGCGGCGTTCGGCTCCGCGATCTCGCCGCGGCCGCCGGCGTCCCGGAACCGGCGTCGGCGTACGTGCGGTCGGCCGAACGGTACGGGGCGTTCAACCAGGCCACGCTGCAGGCCAACCAGGTCGCCGACCCCGACTCGCTCCTCGCCCTGCGCGTCGACGGCGCCGACCTGCCGCTCGACCACGGCCGTCCGGCCCGCGTGATCGTCCCCGCCCTGCCCGGCGTGCACAACACCAAGTGGGTGCGCCTCATCGAGTTCCGGACGCGCTGACGTGCGCGCGGCGACCGCCCGGCTGCGCGCCCGCTACGGCGCGGGCCCGACGCACCTGCTCGCGCTCGCCGTCTGCTTCGCGCTCGCCGGGTACGCGGCGCTGCGCGTCTTCACGACGACGCCCTGGCCGTTCGTCCTCGCGTGGTTCGCGGGCGCCGCCGTCGCGCACGACCTCGTCCTGTTCCCGCTCTACGCCCTCGCCGACCGGTCGCTCACCGGAGCGTCGCGCGCCCGGCCGGGACGCCCTTCGCCGGTGAACCATCTCAGGGTGCCGTTCGCGGCGTCGGGGCTGCTGCTCCTGCTGTTCTTCCCGATGATCACGCGGTGGAGCGAGCGGGACTACACGGCCGCGAGCGGCCGCACCGAGGACCCGTACCTCGGGCGCTGGCTGCTGGTCACCGCCGCCCTGTTCGCCCTCAGCGCCGCCCTCTACGTGCTCCGCCTCGGCTTCAGTAAAGGCCCGGATACCGGGACGGCTCGCCCCCCGGAACCCCCGGCATCGGACGGTCCGGGCGGTAGGGGGCGAGCGCCGGTTCGGCGGCCGCGCCGACGATCTCCCCGGCGACCAGGCCGGCCAGGTACGGGGCGAGGGTGATGCCGCTGTGGGTGACGACGGTGTACAGGCCGGGCCGCTGCGGGCCGACGAGGGGGCGGCCGTCGAGCGGCAGCGGACGCACGCAGCGGCGCACCCGGTCGAGGCGGGCGGCCAGGCCCGGGAACACGGCGCGGGCGCGCGGTCGAGCAGCTCGGCGGCGCGGGCGTCCAGCTCGGCCTGCGGGGTGGCGAGGTCGGTGGCGGCGTCCAGGTCGGCGGCCTCCAGCACGAGACCGGCGACCGGCGTGGGGCGCAGGTCGAGGCCGGGGGAGTGCACGACGCCGTTGAGCAGGCCCGGGACCGGCGTGGTCGTCGCGGTGAGGCCCGGCGCGGACGACCCGGGCTGCCGCGGGCGTCCACCAGCGGCGGCACGATCCCGGCGGTCGCGAGCAGCGCGGGGCTGTGCCGGCCGGCGGCGCAGATCGTGACGTCGGCGGTCAGGTCGTCGCCGGTGGACGTCCGGACGCCCGTCACGCGGTCGCCGCGCACGTTCAGCCGCGTCGCGGACGTCCCGGAGAGGACCCCGGCCCCGGCCTCGCGGGCGCGGCCGAGCAGGGCGCACCGCGGCGGAGCCGTGCACGTGCCCCTCGCCGGGGAACCGGGCGATGACCGCGTCGGCGGGCGGACGCAGCGACGGTTCGGCCTCGCGGAGCAGCGCGGCGGTGGTCGGCGTCGCCGGATAGCCGAGGTCGCGCAGCCGTGCGACCCGGTCGGCGAGGGCGGCCCGTTCGGACTCGGCGACGGCCCACGCGCTGTTGCCCGCGAACCGGCACCAGGCCGGGTCGCCGAACTCCGCGGCGACCCGCCGCCAGGCGTCGAGGGCCGCGACCCGGAACGCGTGGTACGCGGGGTCGGCGGGATCGTTGGCGTTGAGCCAGGCGTAGCTCGCGCCCGACGTCCCCTCGCCGGGCCGGTCCCGCTCGACCAGCGTCACCTCCGCGGTGCGGGCGAGCCGGTCGGCCAGGGCGGCGCCGATGATCCCGGCGCCGACGATGACGATGCGCATGACCACAGGGTCGCACGGGCCGCCGCGCCCGGCCCGTCAGCGGGGCGGGTTCTCCGGCCGGACGCCGCGCAGCGCGTCCCCGCCGAACACCGGCTCGAAGAGCGACGAATAGTCGGGCCCCCGCCGCAGATGGTGCCCGCCGTCCACGTTCAGGACCTGGCCGGTGATCCACGACGACTCGGGCCCCGCGAGGAAGGCGACCGCCCCGGCGCTGTCCTCGGGTTCGCCGACCCGCGACAGCGGCATGCACGACAGGTAGTCGTCCAGGACGGGCCCGGTGTCGGCGATGCCCGCGACGAGTTCCGTGCGGACGACCCCGGGGCGCACGCCGTTCACGCGGACGCCCGCCGCCGGTGACCAGCGCCGCCGTCCCGTCCAGGCTCCCCATCCGCCCTCCCGGCGTAGTTTATATTGAATACTTGATTCGATCAGGTTAGCGTGCTGATCGGCTCGCCGCCGAGGCGGGCCGAGCCCGCCCGGCTCCGTACGGAAGTGAGGACCATGTCGTCGAGGAATCCGTTGCAGTGGCTCGATTCGGCGTTCGGCGCGAAAGCGATGAAGGCCCTGTCGCGGGCGCACGTCGAGCTGTACCGCGTGACGGACGGGCGGCTCGGCGCGACGTGGCGGTTCGGCGCCGCGTTCCCCGGCGGCGTGCCCGTCTGCCTCCTCACCACCCGGGGGCGCAAGACCGGCCGGGAACGCACCCTGCCGCTCGTCTGCATGCCGGACGGCGACCGCGTCCTGCTCGTCGCCTCGCAGGGCGGCCTGCCCCGGCACCCGCTGTGGTACCTCAACCTGTGCGCGGACCCGCGGGTCGTCGTGCGGCTGCGCGGGGACGTCCGCCGCATGCGGGCCCGCGCGGCCGCGCCGGACGAGCGCGCCGAGCTGTGGCCGCGCGTGGTCGCCTTCTACGCCGACTACGGCAACTACCAGTCGTGGACGGACCGGGAGATCCCCGTCGTGGTCTGCGAGCCCGCCTGAACGCCTTGTCGCCCGCGCCCGTCAGGACGATCACCCGCACGGAGTCGCCGTGCCGCAGGGCGCGCCGGCGGTCGTGCAGATCATCGATCATCTGCATGTCGAAGGCGTTGTGGACCTCGGGCCGGTTCAGCGTCACCCGGTCGATGCCGTCCTCGGCCCTGTAGTCCAGCGTTTGTACTGCGGCATTCGGCGGTCCTCCGGAGCGGGTTCTCGCGTCATGTCAGGTCCAGGGTGCCCAACGCGCGGATCGCGGCGCACGACCGGGCGGCCATGGCGAGGAACATCAGGTCGCCGCGCTCGGTCGGCGTCCCGTAGGCGCAGCCGAGGACGGTGATCAGCGGCCCCTGCAGCGCCGCGAACCGGTAGTCGTCGAAGCAGGCGTCGAGGTCGTAGCCGGTGACGCCGTACCGCAGGAGTTCGGTGTGGTAGCGGCCGACCAGGTCGCGTTCGCCGGCGGCGCGGTCGTCCGGCGACAGGCTCGTCCCGAGGAAGTACGCCAGGTCGCGCAGCGGATGCCCGACGCCGAGCGTCTGCCAGTCGACCGCCGTCACCCGCCCGTCGTCGGCGAACAGCAGATTGTCGAGCCGGTAGTCGCCGTGGACGAGCCCGAAGCGCTCCGGCCGTCCGACGACCCACGCGGCGATCGCCTCCGCCGACCGCCGCAGCGTCCGGACGTCCGCGTCGGCCAGCCGCCCGGCGAACCGTTCGACGAACGTCTCCACGGCCGGGCCGAACACCTCGCCGAGCTGCGCCGCGTCGCCGTCCCCGACGGCGTTCAGCCACGGCAGGTCGAGGAGCGTCGGGTCGCACCAGCGGGGGCCGTGCAGCCCCGCGAGGTTGACGACCGCGCCCGCCGCCTGCTCGGGCGTGCACCCGGCGAGCTGGTCGCCCTGCACCGCCGGATGGAGGTCGTCCAGCAGCAGGACGAAACTGGTGCCGTCGTCGGAGATCGCGCCGTAGTGGCAGCGCGGCGTCCGCACGTCCACGGTCGCGGCGAGGTCCCGGTAGAACGCCACCTCCGCCCGGTACACGGGCCAGAGGAACGCGCGGGAGCCCTCGTCCTCGGCGGCGAGCTTGGCGACGAGCCGGCGCGGGACGCCGTCCGCGCCGTCCGCGCACTCCAGGCGGAGCCGGTAGCACGCGCCGATCTGCCCCGACCCGACCTTCTCCCACCCGACGCCGGTGACCGGAGCCTCGAAGATCTCGCTGAGCGCCGCGGGGGTGAACCCGTCCGGCGTGTCGATGACGTGCATGCCGTCAGCTCCTCCCCGGGTTGCGGGGGACATCGGCCATCCGCGTCGGCCGGACCTTCCGGTACGCCTCCACGACCGGTTCGACCTCGGACGGCGTCACCCCGTGCAGGATCACGCCGTCGGCCCCGGCGTCGAACTGGTCGACGACGCGCCGCGCGCAGCCGTCCGCGCCGCCGGTCGCGGCCGCCTCGAACCACGCGGCGGGCAGCAGCTCCCCGACGCGCCGGAGCTGGTCGGGGGTCGCCACGGCGTCGAACGCGCCGGGGAACCCGGCGACCAGGTCGTCCGCGCGGAACCGGGCGAGGACGGCCGGGTCCCAGCCGTTGAGCCGGACCAGCAGGTCCCCGTACCCCTGCAGGTAGGTGGCCAGCCGCCCGGTGAGCTTGCGCAGCCGCGCCTCCTCGTCGAGGTGGTCGCCGACGGTCGCCAGCACCGACCACACCCGCACCTTCGCCGGGTCCCGCCCGGCCCGCTCCGCGCCGCGCCGCACCGCCGCCACCGACCGCGCGAGGGTCTCGTCGGTGAAGAACGTGTGCAGGACGACCGCGTCCGCGACCGACCCCGCGAACTCGAGCGTCCGCTCGCCCATCGCGGTGAGCAGGACGGGGATGTCCTCGTCGAACGACGCGTCCTGGTTCAGGTACGGGAAGTCGCCCGCCGGGCCGTGATGGTCGACGACCGCCTCGCCCCGCCACAGCCGGCGCACGATGCCGATGAAGTCCTCCAGCTGCGCGGTCGTCACCCGGGGGAGGCCCATGACGTCGAACAGCATGTCGAACCCGCGGCCGAGGCCGAGCGCGAACCGTCCGCCGGTCAGCCGGTGCATCGTCGTCGCGAACGTCGCGGTGAGCAGCGGATGCCGCGTGTTGTGGTTGGTAGCGGCGGTGGCGATCCCGAGCCGTTCGGAGACGGCCCCGGCCGCGCCCGACAGGGTCGCGGCCTCCTTCGCGGCGAACCGCTCCGACAGGAACACCGACCCGAGGCCGAGCCGCTCGCCGTCCCGCACCTGGCCGAGCAGGTCGCGCGGCGAACCGGAATGGCCGGGCAGCCCGTAGAAGCCGAGCTCGGGCAGGTCGCCGGTCATGACCGGCCCCGCCGCGCGCCGTCGGCGTGAACCTGACCTTGAGCGGCTCGTACCCCGACACGAAGTTCGCCGGACGGTTCCGCGCGGTCGGACTCCGGCATGTGCGTCGCCTCCAGCGAGTTCGCCCGTGGACCCGTGCCGGGCGCCCGATCGGGCGCCCGGTTGTAAAACTTGATGCTATATATAATCGCGGTCCTGCCAATAGGTCTAGCGGCGGGTCAGCCGCGCGGGACGTCGCGCCAGGGGCGACCCTCCCACGGGTCGGGTTCCTTCGGCGGGCCGGTGTTGGCGCAGCATGCCGCGCACCTCGGCAGGCATGGCGGCCGCGTACAGCCGGCACCACACCTCCGCGTTCGACACGGTCTCCGGCAGGAAGCGGAGCCGCTGCTCGTGCGTCCCGTGCTCGAAGAGGGCGGGCGCGGCGAGGTCGAGGCCGAGCGGGTTGAGGCGCGGCAGGTGAAACCGGACGAGCTTATATATTAAATCCATTCTTCAACAAGGGTCGGAGGAGCACACCATGACCGGTGCCGCCCGAGACGGCCTCGCGATCCGCGGCGTCGTGGCCCGGATCGCCCACCTGTCCGACCACGGCGACCTCGACGACTACGGCGACCAGTTCGCCTAGGGCGCCGTCTGGGAGATGCCCGGCGCGCCCGCCAAGCACGGCCGCGCCCAGATCGTCGCCGCCGGTGCCGGACGCCGCCTGGAATCGGTGGGCCACTACCGCGAAGCCTTCCGCTGCGGCCCGTCCGGCTGGCGCGTGGCCCATCGGCGCATCACCCTCGGCTGACGTCCGGAACCGGCCGGGCCGGGACCCCTCCCGCGCCCGGCCGGAAACAATGACGGCAACAAACGTCCGTTCCGTGCCGAAGGGACCAAATGGAAGAACCAACGCAGGCCGTGCCGGACGCGCCGCCGCCGCCTCGCAAGCACGATCGGCTCGCCGTCGCCGCCGCCAACGCATCACTGTTCAACGTCGGTTACCTGATGATGGGACGGCGCAGGCTCGCCGCCGCCACCGGACTGGTCACCCTCGTGCTCATCATCGTTCTCACCACCGCCGCCCGCTCGACGTGGTTCGAGATCGTGTTCCTCCTCTGGTGGCTGGGCCTCATCGGGCACGGGTGGCACCTCGCCCGGCCGCACGCCGCGCACGGCGGCTACCGCGTGGTGGCGCTCTGCGTCACGCTCCCGGTACTGGCCACCGTGGGCGTCCTGCGCGTCGACGCCGTCGCGATCGACGGCACCGCCGCGCAGGCCCGCCGCGACGGCGACTGCGCGAAGGCGCTGGACGCGCTGCGCGGGATCTGGTTCGGCCACCGCCTCACCGCCGCACCGCTCGCCGCCCGCGGCGACGACACCGTCCGGGCGTGCCGTCGGCTGGAGAAGGCCGCGGCCGAGCTCACCACCGCGCTGACCGGGGACACCACGGCGCTGAAGGCCGGCTTCGACGGCCTCGCCGCCGTCCTCGCCGACGTGCCCGGCCACGAGCGGATGGTCGGCGCGACCCTGGACCGCTTCCTCAAGGGCCTGCCCACCCAGGACGCCTGCGTGACGGCCCGGCTCACCGACTGGCTCCGCGCCAGGAAGCTGAGCAAGGACCTGCTCGCCCCCACCACCGCCGTCGTGGACCGCACCGCCCCGGCCGCGCTCGTCAAGTGCGGTGACGCCCTCATGTCCTCCGACTCCTGGAACTCGGCGCGCTCGCGTTACCAGCAGCTGGAACGCCTGTACCCGGGCAACGCGCTCATCACCGAGGCCAAGGCCGGGGCGAAGAAGGCGACCCTGGCCATCGAGCTCGCGAACGTCCGCGAGCTCCTGAAAACGGACGAGGGCTCACAACCGGAGTACTGCTCCAGCCCCGCGCAGTACAGCGGAGCCAAAGCCTACGGCGACGGCACCAACCGCGCGCTCTTCTACGGCGACGACGACTACGCGAGCCAGCTGCCGGGCAAGTGGCGCACCACCGACCCCACAGAAGCCGTCCTGGTCGTGTGCATGGACGAGCCGAAGTACGGCCCCGTCCAGCAGAGCTGCCCGTACAGCTACGACGGCGGCAAGCGCGTGACCGTGAAGTTCCACAGGATCGATATACCGCTGAAGGCGTACGAACTGCGGACCGGGAAGGTCGTGTCCGACACCAAGGTCCGGATCGGCGGCGGAAGCTGCCCCGCCGTCATCCCCTACACCACGTTCGGCGGCGTCGACACCGGCCCGCCCACGAAGGACTTCGTGGACCCGTCCGACTCGAACGTCCGCGCCGCCTTCGAGTCCCTGATCACCGGCGACTGACCCGGCACGAGCCCTCCTCCGCACCGCCTGAACGGCACGGGCGCCCACCCCGCCCGCCCGTGCCGCCCGTGGCGAACGGTCGGCCGCGCTGGCGACGTTCGTCGGGGCGGGCGGCGCGACGTTCCTGCAGGGACCGCCCGCCATGCACTCGGGCGCGCCCGGCCGAGCGCCCGTCCGGTCCGGTGCGCGTCGCGGTGACCGGGGCAGCGGACGTCCCGCCGGGTTTCGACGACCTGCGCGAGAAGCCGGGCGTCCGGACGGTGTTCATCACCGAGGCGGGCGGAGCGGGCACCATGACGCGGGAGGGCGGTCCCGTCGAGGCGGTGGCGCGCACGTCCTGCGTGCGGCTGCGCATCGCGGACGGGACGGGCGAGATCTTCGCGTGAGGACCCGGGCTCATGGCCGGATACCTGGACGATCCGGACGTCACCGCGACCGCGCTCCGCGACGGGTGGCTGCGCACCGGGGACGCGGCCGGCTGCGGGATCTCGTGGTCGTGGGCGGTCTCAACGTGTATCCGGCGGAGGTCGAGCGGGTGCCGTGCGAGCATCCGGGCGTGCGGGCCGCGGCGGTGATCGGGGTTCCGGACGAATCGCATGGGCGAGGTCCCGGCGGCGTTCGTCACCGGCGACGCGGTGCCGGACGACGGCGTACTGCAGGGAGCGCCTCGCGGGGTTCAAGGTGCCGCGCACGTTCCGCCGAAGCGCGGAGCTGCCGCTCAACGCGGCGGGAACGGTCGACAAGGCGGCGCCGCGGGACCGTTGATCGTCCACGCGGATCGAATCTAATATACGAAGCCGGAATCCAGGGAGGACAGCGTGGACATCGCGAAGAAGACGGCCGTCGTGGTGGGCGGGGGATCGGGCATGGGCCGCGCGACGGCCGAGCTGCTGGCCGAGCGCGGCGCCTCGGTCGCGGTCCTCGACCTGCCCACCGGCAAGGGCGAGCAGACGGTCGCCGAACTGGGCGGGGCCGCGACGTTCCACCCCTGCGACGTGACCGACGACGAGGGCGTCGAGCAGGCCCTCAAGGACGTGCTGGACGCGCACGGCGGCCTGCACATCGCCGTCAACACCGCGGGCGGCGGCGTCAGCAAGCGGACGATCGGCCGGGACGGCCCGCTCCCGCTCGCCGACTTCCGCCGCATCGTCGAGTGGAACCTCATCGGCACGTTCAACCTCAACCGCCTCCAGGCGTGGTGGATGAGCAAGAACGAACCGGACGACCAGGGCGAGCGCGGCGTCATCGTGAACACGTCGTCGATCGCCGCGTTCGAGGGGCAGATCGGGCAGGTCGGCTACACCGCCGCCAAGGCGGGCATCGCGGGCATGAGCCTGACGATGGCGCGCGACCTCGGCAGCCTCGGCATCCGGGTGATGGCGATCGCGCCGAGCCTCTTCGCGACGGGCCTGCTGGAGGGCGCCCCGGCGGACCTGGTCGCCGAGCTGACCAAGGACGCCGCGTTCCCGCGCCGCCCCGGGCAGCCGGTCGAGTACGCGTGGCTGGCCGAGTCGATCGTCCGGAACCCGATGCTGAACGGCCAGACGATCCGGCTCGACGGCGGCCAGCGCTTCGCCCCCAAGTGATCAGCCGAACAGTTCCCGTTCGGTGAACAGCGCGGCGGCGAGGTCGCCCTGCTCGCGCACCGCCGCCTCGTCGAGCGCCCCGATGAACGCGCCGCGATGGGGCCGGATCGTGACCCGGCCCTCGCGCTTCAGCGACAGCAGCGCCTCCCGGACGGGGATGCGGCTGACGCCGAGGGCGCGGGCGATATCGTCCTGCGGGACGCGGTCGCCCTGCCGCAACCCGCCGTCTAAGATCAGCCAGCGGATGTGAGGCGCCGCCCGCTCGCCTCAGCCGCGCCGCACGAGCGCGTCGTCCCCGCGTACATGTCGGCGAGCGGGACGCGCCGCCCGCTCGCCGCACGAGCGCGTCGTCCCCGCGTACATGTCGGCGAGCGGGACGCGCCGGTCCAGCAGCGCGTCCAGCGACCCGCACGTGCAGAAGACGAGCGGTGCGGTGGTCAGTACGATCACCCGTGCGCCGCCGTCCAGCGCCCGGCCGACGGCCGCCGCGAGCGCGTCGCTCAGCTCCTTGGACAGCGCGTTCCGGTGCGCCGGATCGTCGAGTCGGGGCACTGCGACGCCGTCGTCGATGGAGAACCGGACCGGTCCGTCCGCAGCGTGTCCACCGGATGCGTCGTGCCCGTTGCGGTCCTGTCCTGTGTGGCGAATATTATATACAAGTCGCCTGTGCCGAAGTGGCGGTGGTCGCCGTCCCGGGTCAGGCGACTGGAAGGCAGTGGTGTCTGAGCGGACGACGTCGAGCGCGCGCGGCGACGAGACGAGGGAACACGTCCTCGACGCCGCCGAGCGGCTGATTGCCGAGCGGGGCGTCACCGGGGTCTCCCTCAACGAGATCAACGGCGCGGCCGGGCAGCGGAACACCGCAGCCCTGCGCTACCACTTCGGCGGTCGCGACGGCCTGGTCCGCGCGATCATGCGGCGGTACGGCACCCGGCTGCGCGAGCGCCACGCCGTACCGTCGTTGAGCGTGGCGATCTCCCCGGCCGGCGGCTCGGCGAGGCCGCGTCGGGCGAGACCGGCGGCGGCCCGGCTCCGGAAGCCGTCCGCCACGAGCACCCGAGCGATGCGGACGTTCCGGATCGGGTCGGACACATGGCTGGCCGTCACCTGACCGACCTCCTGGGCATATACCTCGCGTAAGGGATCCCCTCGGGGAGCGGCCGGTGGAGTTCCGGCGGCGGCCGAGGTGCGGGGGAGCGCGGCGCGCGGCGTCCGGGCCGTCGCCTTCAGCGAACTGCCGCGTGCCTCGGCCTGCCGAGCCTGCGCTTTGCCCACGGCAACCCGATCCGGCTGCTCGGCCTCTCGACCTGCCGGACACGCCCTGACGGCTCCGGTCAAGAGGGTTCGGATAACGGCTATAGTATATTTCCGGCTGCCGAATGTGCCTGCCGACCGTCCGCCCGACGGCCGGGCCCCGCGGGGGCGGGGAGGGCCGCGGCATCGCCGCCAACAGCCGCCGCGGGGGCACGACGCCGCCGCCTCGACATAGGGGTGAGAACGATCCCGCCACGCCAGGAGCCCGTTCTGCGGGGGGCCGAGATCAAGGACTGGTCGGACGTCCTGCCGGGGGAGAACCTGTCCAGGATGACCAGCGGCGAGCAGGTGCGGCTCTACCTGCGCCGACTCATCTTCGACGGGGTGCTCCGGCAGGGGCAGAAGGTCCCCCAGGACGCGGTCGCCCGCACCCTCGGCGTGTCCCGGATCCCGGTGCGGGAGGCGCTGATCGCCCTCGAACGCGAGGGCTGGATGACGATCATCGCGCACCGCGGAGCGTTCGTGAACGCGCTCGACGAGGCGTCGGTCCGCGACCACTACGAGCTGTACGGGCTGTTCTACGGGTTCGCGGTCCGGCGCGCGGTCGAGCGGCAGGGCGCCGAGCTCGGCGCCCGCCTCGCACCGCTGCAGAAGGAGATCGCCCAGGTCGAGGACCCCGAGGAACTGCACGCGCTGACGCTGCGGTTCCACCGGCTCGTCGTGGACGCCGCCCAGTCGCCGCGGCTGCGCAGCATGCTCAAGCAGATGACCGGCATCGTGCCCGGCAACTTCTTCGAGCTGGTGCCGGGCACGAAGGCGGTCGAGCGGCGCGGCACCACCGCGATCGTCCGGGCGATCAAGAAGGCGGACGCCCAGGCCGCCGAGCACGAGTACGCCAAGATGCTGCGCGCCCAGGGCGACCTGGTGGTGAAGCTGTTCCGCACCCGCGGCATGTTCGAGGAGCCCGCCGAGGCGGACGCGGCGTCCCGCTGACCTCCGGTCGGGGTCGGGCCGTCGCCCGCTTCGGCGCGCAGCGCGCGGACGGTCGGGCCCTCCTTCGTGCGTCCGTTGACGAACGGGTCGCAGGATTACCGGCGCATCGCGTTCTCGAACGTGATCTTGTTGACGTCGGAGTCGGGGACGCCCCGGGGGACCGCGGCGAGTTCCTCGGCGGCTTGGGCCAGGACGAGTCGGAGTGCGGGTAGCTGCGCTCCCATGCGATGTTGTCGATGCCGATCCGGTGCCGCAGTTCGATGCCGACGGGGTCGGAGATGAAGTCGGTCAGGAAGTGCTCGCGGGACACTTCGCTCGGGAGTTCGCCGCCGAAGTCCTGGCCGGTCCACAGGTGGTGCATGCCGTAGGTGCGGTCGACGCGGTCCAGGGAGTAGGGGATCCAGCCGGTTCCGCCCTCCGACAGTGCGAACTTGATGTCGGGGTACTTCTTGATCACGCGTGACCACAGCGGGTCGGCGGCCTGGCAGACGTTCATCGACTGCGGGTAGATCTCGTCCTCGCCGGCGAAGAACCCGTAGACGGTGCCGACCGAGAACTCCGCCGACTCGGCGATCTCCCGGAGTTGCGCCCCGTGGAACCCGGCGCGGGCGAAGACGCGCTCCGCCGAGTCGAGGATCTGGTCCCGGTTCGGCGTCCGGCGCTGCTCACGCAGACTGCGCTCGGCCGGCGGCGGTCGAGTCCCCCTCGGACGGACCCGTAGATCGTAACCGTTGGCCCCGGCACCGCGGATCCGCGATGATCGACATCTGGGCGACCGAAACCGAAAGGCGTGACGGACATGTCAGCTGACACCAGTGTGCCGTATCCCGCACTCGCGGGCCGCGAACCCGAATCGCGAGAGCTCGCGGACGCCGTCCGCCGCCTCATCGCCGTGTGCACCTCGACGACGGCCCCCGCCGACACGACGCTGGCCGCGGCGCGCGAGCTGAACGCGGTCGCGGACCGGCTGGAACGCCACGTCCCGGACCCGCCGCACCCGATGACGATGCTGCTGGGGCCCGCGATCGACGCCGACGACGAGTCGCCCGACCTCGCGGCGCGGATGCCCTACGACGTCGTCGTCGGGCGGCACAGCCCGCTGGCGCTGCCCCTTTCCGTCTCCTTCGAACCGCCCAAGGCCCTCCTGCGCGGCACGTTCACCCGTCCGTACCAGGGCCCGCCCGGCTGCGTGCACGGCGCCGTGCTCGCCGCGTCCTTCGACCTGGTCTGCGCCGCCGCGAACGTCATCGCCGGACTGCCGGCCCGACCGCCCGGCTCGAGATCAAGTACCGCCGCCCCACCCTGCTGGACGTCCCGTGCCTGTTCGAGGGCGAGGTCGAGTCGCAGGAGGGCCGCCGGATCCGGACGGTCGGGCGGCTGCTCCAGGAGGACCGTGTGACGGTCGAGGCGACGGGCGACTTCGTCACGCTCGACCGCGCCGACATCGCCCGGATGAGCGGCCGTTCGTGATCACCGCGGCGGCTGCGCCGCGACGGCCTCGGCCGCCCGTCGTCGCAGCTCCGTCCGGTCGATCTCGTAGGTGGCGTTGACCGGCAGGTCGTCGGCCCGCACCACGATGTCGGGCGCCTCGTAGTCGGCGATCCGGCCCCGGCACCAGGCCCGCACGTCCGCGGTGGACGGGGCGGGCCCGCCGGGCGCCGGGACGGCGGACGCCACGCCGACCTCGCCGATCACCGGCGCCGGGGACCCGACGACCGCCGCCCGCTCGATCCCCGGATGCTCCAGCAGCACCCGCTCCACTTCGACGGCTGCACGTTGTACCCGCCGCGGATGTAGGCGTCGTCCGTCCGGCCGGTGATCGTGAGGTTGCCGGACGCGTCGAGCGAACCGTGGTCGCTCGTGGCGATCCACCCGTCCGGCGCCATCGTCCGCGCCGTCTGCTCCGGCCCGTCCCAGTAGCCCCGGCATCGACCCGCGCGACCGCACATGGACGCGTCCGGCCTCGCTCGTCGGGAACGGACGGACGCTCCGGCGCCGCGGTCATGGGTCGCCCCGGGAACCGGGGATCGTGGTTCAAATAAAGTATTCAAACTACAATCTACCCACACCCACCCGCGCGACAGCGAGACGCTCAAGGCGACCGGCATGTCCTGGCGGGCCGGGATCCACCCGGCCGCTGAGCACGCCCCCGTTGTGCGCCGGAGCGGGCCTCAGGAACCGGACGCCTCGGCGCGCAGCCGTCGGGCGGTACCGCCGTTGCGGCCCTGCCGGCGACGCGGCCCGCGTTCCTGCCCGCGCCGGTCGATGAGGATCCCGGCGGCCAGCAGCACGGCGCCGAGGACCGCCATGGCCAGCGGAACGATCGTCTCGACCAGCCGGACCCGCGCGGCGGCGTCGTTCGCGGTGTCGGCGGGCGAAGCCCCGGCGTCCGGCGCCATCCGCATCTCCAGATCGGCCACCACGAGGCTCCCGGGCCCGGACTTGGCCTTCAGCATCGAATGCACCTTCTGTCGCTGATCGACCGGCGCGCCCGTCCGGGGGTCGACCCAGATCACCGATTCCCCCTGGTAGTAGCGGTCGACGGGCACCGCCGCGTCGCCGTCCAGGCCCAGCAGTTTCGCGGGCACGTCCGGCGTCTCCACCGCGATCTTGGTCTGCGGGACGTGCACCTCGAACCGGTACGCCTCCACCCCGTGTACCTCTTCGACGCCCTTGAACTCGGCGGGCCACGCCCGGCGCGTCTGGACGTCGAACATCGGGTACGCGCGCCGCTCGACGTCCATCGGCCAGAACACACCGAGGCCCGACTGCCGCACCGACGTGTCGCCCTGGACGGCCGCGCCGCAGCAGTCGACGAGCTCGCCGGTCCGCCGGTCGAACGCGAGCCGCCGGGTCGCGATGTCGATCAGGTAGCCGCGGTCGAGGTCCTGGATCACCGTGGTCATGTCCCACACCGCGACGTCGTGGTCGCTCGCCGCCACGTCCCCGCGCACCGTCGCGGTCGCGGTGACGTTCGCGCCCGTCCGCACCTGCAGCTTCCCGGCGTCGAAGTACGAGGCGTTCTCGGCCCGCAGCCGCTGGACCTTGTAGATGTCGGTCGGCGCGCGGACCAGGGCCGGTGCCACGTACTCCCGCACGAGCACCCCCGTCACCAGCAGAAACACGCCGAATCCGGCCAGAATGACGACAGCCGCACTTCGCATCTCGGCCTCCTCGGCAGCCAGTGAGAAGCCTCGATTATGCGCTTCTCCTCTCCTGCGCACCAGCGTTTCGGGGCGGCACTGTGCCCGGCCACAGGCAAAGTGTGCTTCCGTGATGCCGGTGCCTTCCGGAACGTTCCTCTGGTCTACCGGCGGGCGATGAGCGCGAGGGCGACCACGGGAACGGACGGTGCGATCCGGCTTCATCGGTGCCGGGACGAGTAAAGCGGTGAAAGGCGAAAAGGGGATACTGGTCTTCTTGTGGCAGTGATGTAAGAACGTGCTCGGCTCGCGGGTTGTGAATATCTCGTCAGGGCCGCATCGGCGGCTTCGTGTGATGTCCGAAGGGCTCGTATGTCGGTCTGTCAAGATACGCGGCAGTGGAAATGTTTATACATAGCATTGCGTTAATGGTTAAAAGTGAAGACGTTGTGTTCGTTGGCCGATTTGTCTGTCCGTCGGCTCGCCCTTGTCTGGGGGCGGAACAGGCCGTGGTCTCGCTCGGTGTGCCGGTTGACCTCTGCCTTTGAGTTGCGCGGGCCGAGCCGGAGGCGGCCGTGGACCGGCCGGTCGATCGATTCTGCAGCGGCCCGAGCGGGTCGCCGCGGCGGCCGTCCAACGGTCCGGCAGACCCGTGTCCACCGTGTTCCGAGTGCGGGCGATGATGCGAAGTCCGCCGAACGGGCGTGGCCGGATTCGGCCATTGGACGGGGTTCCGCTCTCGTCGAGATGCTCCGGGGACGGTACGTGCACTGACGCGCCGTACCGGCGTTCGTCCGGCGGCGGGATCCGCTGCCGGTTCGGTTCCGCCCGCAACCCGAGCGTGCAATCGAGTGATCATCCAGTGTTCTGTCCGAGGCTGATCAGAAGATCGAAACCAGATCCCCAAACGTGGCTGACTTGTTCGGTAGGTGTCCATTGCCGAACGGTCATGCCGGACGTCTTTCCGTGCAGCCCGATCGTCGCCACAATCACTTCTCGTACCCGGCGAACGGGTGCGAGGTGCGGCGCCCGAAGAAGTGGGCGCCACGAAACCGACAGAATCGGGGTTCGCATGAACGGCTTCCGTGGAATCAACGACTACGCGCGGGCGGGACGGCGTACGGCGGCGGCCGCCGTCGGGCTCGCGCGGCGGTCGCGGCGGTGCGGCGGCGCCCGCCCACGCGGCCGGACCGGCGCGGAACGAGCCTCCGGTGACCGTAAAGCACGGCGCCGGCGGTGCCGTGACGATCACCGCGACGGGGGCGCCTGCCGCGGCGGGATCGACTGGAACCCCGTCTGGCGGGTCAGGCTGACCGCGGGCGGCTGCTGATCGCGGATGCCGCGGCTTCGCCGTCAGGGCCGCGCGGGGTCCTCCGGCTCCGGGCGGGTCACGCGGATCTTGGACTGGCCGTGGGGGAGCGCCTCCCAGTCGTCCATGAAGCGGGCGGTGAAGCCGTGGCGCTCCGCGAGCCGGGTCAGCGTCTCGGTCCGGTAGTAGAAGTCCTCGCGCAGGACGTGGTGTTCGGCGCCCTCGGTCCGGTCGAAGGTGAAGTCGAAGAAGCCGCCGGGCGCGAGGACGCGGCCGACGTTGGCCAGGCATTCGTCGATGACGCCGAGCGGGGAGTGGCTGAACACGCTGTGGGCGTGGACGACCGTGAAGTGCCCGGACGGGAGGAACCGCAGCTTCAGGTCCTCGACGAGGGCGAGGTGCGGCATCTTGTCCCGCAGCCCCTGGCGGACGAGCGTTTGCTGTGCGGCGAGCAGGATGTCGGGCGAGATGTCGATGCCGTAGTAGTTGCCGGTTTCGAGATGGTCGATGAAGCGCCAGCCGGCGCGCAGGTTGCCGCAGCCGATCTCGAGCATCCGGTCGTCCGGTTTGAGGCCGTGTTCGAGCAGGTAGTCGAACTGCATCCGGCCGAGGGCGAGCCAGCGTTCGTGGCTGCGGCTCCCGACGGCCGACTCCGGGTTCCGCGCGGTGTCGGACTTCATCACCGCCCGGTAGTAGGCGACGTGGTCCCGGCTGGCGACGCGGAACTTCAGGTCCCGCGACATCCTCGACAGGTGGGCCCGGATCTTGTCCGGGTTCTGCGCGGCGTACCGCAGCTTGTACGTCAGGCTCGCGCGGTTGCGGCGCGTCGGCGGCAGCGGATCGGTCATCGGCCTCGTCCTCGGTGCGTGGTTGCGGGAAGCCTGACCCGCCGGGGCACCGGCTAAACCCAGGGCCGCGCCGACCGCGGGCAAAGGCCGGACGGGCGGCGGCGTCAGTTCCCGAGCGCGGACTCGACCCGGCCCGCGGCGGCGGACAGGGCGCCGACCTGGCCGGGGAGCGCGTCGCGGTCGAAGCGGGCGGTGGGCAGCGCGATGGACAGGCCGGCCAGCGGCGTGCCGGTCCCGTCCTTGATCGGGACGCCGATGGCGGTGAGGCCCGTCTCGGTCTGCTGGTCGTTGATGGCGAATCCGCGGCGGCGGACGAGCGAGAGCTCGCGGCGCAGCCGGGGCAGATCGACGTCGGCGTCGTCGCCGTACAGGCCGGTCAGCTCGGCGGGGGAGAGGGCGGCGAGGATCGCCTTGCCGCCGGACGCCAGGTGCGCGGGGACGGTCCGGCCCTCGCGGTCGCCGACGCGCAGCACCCGATCGGATTCGACGGTCGCGATGAAGCGCACCTCGGTCCCCGCGCGGACGACGACGTTCGCCGTCTCCCGCGTCCGCTCGGTGAGCCACCGCAGGTGGGGTTCGCAGGTCGCGCGCAGGAGGGCGACCGGGGCGGGCGACGACTCGGCCGGGCGCAGCACCTTGCCGGGACGGTAGCGGCGGTCGGGCCCGCGCTCGGCGAAGTCCCGGTAGACCAGCATCGCCAGGAGCCGGTGGGCCGTGGACGCCGCCACGCCGAGCCGTTCGGCCGCGTCGGTCACCCGGAGCGGGCCCTCCTGCTGCAGCAGCGCCGCGAGCTGGAGGGCGTGGTCCACCGAGGTGATCGCGTAGGGCGGTTTGTTCTTCACAGCAGAAAAACCTTATCTGTTGTCCAGAACCATCGTCATCCTGAGCTTACGCGCCAGAACGAGGAGGGAGCCGTCATGACGGTGACGGATGGCTCGCCGGTGACGATCGTCGCCACCGATGCGCAGAACCAGCCCGCGCGGACGCCGGAGCTGGAGGGGCTGTACCGGGGGTTCGAATCGGAGCTGCTGGTCCCGCTGTGGACGGAGATCGGCGACCTGATGCCGCCGTCGCCGCGGTCGAAGGCCCTGCCGCACCTGTGGCGGTGGGGGAACCTGCTGCCGCTGGCCGAGCGGGCGGGCGAGCTCGTGCCGGTGGGCCGCGGCGGGGAGCGCCGCGCGATCGCGCTCGCCAACCCGGGGCTCGGCGGGCGGCCGTTCGCGACGCCGACGCTGTGGGCGGCGATCCAGTACCTGAACCCCGGTGAGGACGCGCCGGTCCACCGGCACACGCAGAACGCCTTCCGGTTCGTGGTGGAGGGCGAGGGCGTGTGGACGGTCGTGAACGGCGACCCCGTCGCGATGCGGCGCGGCGACTTCCTGCCGCAGGCGGGCTGGAACTGGCACGGCCACCACAACGTCACCGACCGGCCGATGGCCTGGATCGACGGGCTCGACATCCCGTTCCAGTACATGGCCGACTCGACGTTCTTCGAGTTCGGCCCGGACGAGGTCGAGACGCGCGAGGCGCCCGCGAAGTCCCGGTCCGAGCGGCTCTGGGGGCATCCGGGGCTGCGCCCGCTGACGCACCTGGAACCGGCCCCCGCGACGCCGCTGCTGGCCTACCGGTGGGAGCACACCGACCGGGCCCTCGCCGAGCAGCTCGCGCTGGAGGCCGAGGGGCACCGCGCGACGGTCGAGCCGGGGCACGCGGCCGTCCGGTACACCAACCCGACGACCGGCGGCGACATCATGCCGACGCTGCGCACCGAGTTCCACCGGCTCGCGCCGGGCACCGGGACGGCGCCGCGGCGGGAGGTCGGGTCGTCGGTCTTCCAGGTGTTCGAGGGCACCGGCCGGGTCACGGTGGCCGACTCCACCTGGACGGTCGAACGCGGCGACCTGTTCGCCGTCCCGTCCTGGCGGCCGCTGGCGCTGGGGACCGAGCACGGGCTGGACCTCTTCCGGTTCAGCGACACCCCCATTTTCGAGCGGCTGCACCAGCACCGCGTCCAGATCGAGGAGAACGCGTGAGACTTGCGACCATCCGCACCGAGGCGGGCACCCGCGCCGTCCGGCTGACCGACGGCGGCTACGTGGCGCTGGACGCCCCCGACGTCGGCGCGCTCCTGGCCGGTGCCGCCGACGCGTCCGCCGACGGCGACACGCGGCCCCTCGACGGCGTGGAGTTCGCGCCGGTCGTGCCGCGTCCGGGCAAGGTGCTGTGCGTCGGGCTGAACTACCGCAACCACATCCTCGAGATGGGCCGCGACCTGCCCGAGCACCCGACCCTGTTCGCGAAGTTCGCCGAGGCGCTCATCGGCCCGACCGACGACATCGCGCTCGCGCCCGAGTCGGACGCCGTCGACTGGGAGGCCGAGCTGGCGCTGGTGATCGGACGGACGGTCCGGCGCGCCTCCGCCGACGAGGCCGCCGCGGCCGTCGCCGGGTTCACGATCATGAACGACGTCACCATGCGCGACTGGCAGTTCCGCACCAAGGAGTGGCTGCAGGGCAAGACGTTCGAGGGCACGACGCCGCTCGGCCCGTCCCTGGTCACGCCGGACGAGCTGCCCGGCGGCGTCCGTCCCGCGCTGCCGATGACGTGCCGCGTGGACGGCGCGGTCGTGCAGAAGGCCGACACGTCCGACCTGGTCTTCGACCCGGTCGACCTGGTCCGCTACGCGTCGACGATCATGACGCTGCGGCCCGGCGACGTCATCGCGACCGGCACCCCCGGCGGCGTCGGGCACGCCCGCAAGCCGCCGCGCTACCTGGCCGACGGCATGACCGTGGTCACCGAGATCGACGGTATCGGCCGCCTGGAGAACACCGCGAGGACGGCGGCGTGAGCCCGCGTTCCTGGACCGAGACCGGCACGAAGCTGTTCCTCGGCGCCGTCGACGGGCTCTCCGACGCCGACCTCGACGCCCCGACCGCCCTCCCCGGCTGGACGCGGCGGCACCTCGTCGCGCACGTGCACGGCAACGCCGAGGCGCTGCGCAGGCTGCTGGGCTGGGCCGCGACCGGCGTCGAGGACCGCATGTACGCCGGTCCGGAGCAGCGCGCGGAGGAGATCGAGCGGTTCGCGAAGGTTCCGGCGGCCGAACTGCGGGAACTCGTCCATCGATCGGCGCGCGCGCTCGCCGGTGACATGGCCGCCCTGCCGGACGAGGCGTGGGCGAACCTCGTCGTCACCGCGCAGGGACGGACGGTCCCGGCCGAGGAGATCCCGTGGATGCGGGCCCGCGAGGTCAACGTCCACGCCGTCGACCTGGACGCCGGCGTCTCGTTCGCCGACCTGCCGGACGGCTTCAACGCCGCGCTCGCCGCCGACGCCGCCGCCCGGCACGCGGCGAAGGGGGCCGCCGCCGACCTCGCCGCCTGGCTGTCCGGCCGCACCGCGACCGCCCCGGCCCTCGGCCCCTGGCTCTGACCTGAAGACGACAAAGGACTGCAAGATGAACGCCGCACCAGGCTCAACCGACGTCGTGGTCGTCGGCGGGGGCATCGGGGGACTGGCCACCGCCTACGCGCTGGCCTCCTCGGGACACTCGGTCGCCGTGCTCGAACGCGCGCCCGAGTTCACCGAGGTCGGCGCGGGCCTGCAGATGGCCCCCAACGCCACCCGCATCCTCAAGGAGTGGGGCCTGCTCGACGAGGTCGTCCGGGCGGGCGTCACGCCCCGCCGCATGGTGTACCGGGACGCTCTCGACGGCAGCGAGCTCACCCACCTGGACCTCGACGACGGGTTCGTCCGGCGCTACGGCGCCCCGTACGTCGTGATGCACCGCAGCGACCTGCTGTCGATCCTCGCCCGCGCGTGCGAACGCGCCGGGGTGCGGATGGTGCCCGACTGCGAGGTCACCGACGTCGTGACCGACGGCGACGCCGCGATCGTGCGGAGCGCCCGCGGCGAATTCCGCGGGGGGCTCGCCGTCGGCGCGGACGGCCTGCGCTCGACGCTGCGCGGCAAGCTCAGCGACGACGAGCCGATCTGCTCCGGGTACGTCGCCTACCGGGGCGCGTTCCCCGTGGAGGAACTCGGCTCGCGCCTCGACAAGGCGGCCCTCGACGAGGTCGTCGCCTACATCGGCCCCGGCCGCCACCTGGTGCAGTACGCGCTGCGCGGCGGCGAGATGTTCAACACCGTCGCGGTCTTCAAGTCCCCCGCCTACGAGCGCGGCGAGCGGGACTGGGGCGGGCCGGACGAGCTGGACGCCGCGTTCGCCGGGTCCTGCGACGAGGTCCGGCAGGGCATCGGGTCGCTGTGGCGGGACCGCCGCTGGCCGATGTACGACCGGCTCCCGATCCCCGGCTGGACCGACGGACGGCTCGTCCTCACCGGCGACGCCGCCCATCCGATGCTGCAGTACCTCGCGCAGGGCGCCTGCCAGGCCATCGAGGACGCGCACGTCCTGGCGTCCGGGCTGGGCGGCGGCGAGACCGACTGGACGGGCGCGGTCGAGCGCTTCGAGGCCGAACGCACCGCCCGCACCGCCCGCGTGCAGAACACCGCCCGGGTCTGGGGCGACATCTGGCACGTCGACGAGGGCGCGGGCCGGATGATGCGCAACGAGCTGTTCCGGCTGCGCGACCCGCGCGACTACAAGTACGTCGACTGGCTCTACGCGAAGCGGGACGAGCCGCGGGTCTAGACGACGCGCCGCGCCGCGGGCATCGACGCCAGATCGGCCTCGATGCCCGCCGCCGCGTCCCGCAGCGGCGGCAGCAGGTCCCGCCGGACGGACGCGACGGGCGTGCGGCTCGCGTGCGTCGAGATGTTGATCGCCGCGACGACCCGCCCGTCCCGGTCGCGCAGCGGCGCCGCCACCGCGCGCAGCCCCTCCTCCAGCTCCTGGTCGACCATCGCCCAGCCGAGCCCGCGCACCCGCACGAGCTCGGCGCGCAGCTCGTCCCTCGACAGCAGCGTCCGCGGGGTGAGCGGCGCCGGATCCCACGCGTCCAGCAGCGCGTCGCGCTCCGCGTCGGGCAGGTGCGCCAGCAGCACCCGGCCCATTGAGGTGGCCGCCGCGGGGAACCGGGTGCCCACGTCGATGCCGACGGCCATGATCCGCGACACCGGGACGCGTGCCACGTAGACGACGTCGGCGCCGTCCAGCACCGACACCGACGTCGACTCGTGCACCCGCGCGGCGAGCCGCTCCAGGTGCGGCTGCGCGACCTCCGGCAGCGACACCCCGGACAGGAACGCGTACCCCAGCTCCAGCACCCGCGGGGTCAGCGAGAACAGCCGCCCGTCGGTGCGCACGTAGCCGAGGTCGGCCAGCGTCAGCAGGAACCGGCGGGCGGCCGCCCGGGTGAGGCCGGTGGCGCGCGCGACGTCGCTCAGCGTCAGCTCCGGCGCGTCCGCGCCGAACGCCCGGATCACGGCCAGGCCGCGCTCCAGCGACTGCACGAAGTGCGCGCCCCGCTCGTCATCGTCTCCGGTGGTCATCAGCGCCCCATTATGGCGGAGCCCGGGTCAGCCCGCCGCCTTCAGCGCGCGCAGCGCGTCCAGTTCCGCGTCCGTCGGCGCCTCGCCCGTCCGCAGGCCGGTCGAGATCCGCAGGTCCCAGCCGGTCGCGTCCTTCGCCTGCTCGACGGTCGACCCGGGGTGGAGCCGCGTCAGCGTCAGCTCGCACGTCTCCGGGTCGGGCTCCAGCACGCCGATGTCGGTGATGACGAACCTGGGCCCGGCTCCGCGCAGCCCGAACCGCTCCCGGTCGCCCGGACCCGAACCGAACCCGACCGATGTCACGAACTCGACGCGGTCCACGACGTCCGCGGCGACTGCCGGACGATCACGAACACCTCCCCGCAGTGCGCCGCGATCTCCGGGGCGCCCCCGGCTCCCGGCAGCCGCACCTTCGGGTCGTCGTAGCCGCCGATGACCGTGGTGTTGATGTTGCCGAACCGGTCGATCTGCGCGGCGCCGAGGAACCCGACGTCGATGCGTCCGGGCTGCACCCAGTAGTTGAACACCTCGGGGACGCTCACCACCGTGTCGGCCGTCTCCGCCAGCTCGCCGTCGCCGATCGACAGCGGCAGCCGCTGCGGCTTCGCGCCCAGCGTGCCCGACTCGTACACGAGGACCAGACCGGGCGCGTGCGTCCGGCGGGCCAGGTTCGCCGCCGTGCTCGGCAGCCCGATCCCCACGAAGCACGCGGTGCCGTCGCGCAGCTCGCGCGCGGCGGCGATCGTCATCATCTCGTCCGACGTGAAGTTCATGCGCGCACCCCGATCTCGGTCGTCAGCCAGGACTGGAACTTCTCCCGATCGCGCCCGATCGCGTCCCAGGCGCGGTACGCGTCGTTGTCGCGCTCGTAGTGGCCGTGCGCGTACGACGGGCGCGCCCCGCCGGGCGCCTCCGCCACCTTCGTGATCACCCACGACGGGATGGTGATCGCGCCGGGCCGCTCCGTCAGCTCGTCCACGACCTCCTCGACGGTCACCAGCGACCGCTTCGCGGCGAGCACGACCTCCTTCTGGATGCCGGGGATGCCCCACAGCTGGACGTTGCCGCGCCGATCCGCGCGCTGCGCGTGCACCACGCCGACGTCCGGGTTCAGCGCGGGCACGGCCGTGAGCTCCTCGCCGGTGAACGGGCACGTGATCGGCTTGATGTTCGGGGTGTGCGCGGGCAGGTCCGTGCCCCGGTAACCCCGCAGGACCGCGAACGGCAGCGCGGACGCGCCCGCGACGTACCGGTTCGCCATCCCCGCGTGGCTGTGCTCCTCGATCTCGAGCGGGACGGGCCACGCGTTCTGGACGGCGTCCCGGAACCGGTGCAGCGACCCGACGCCCGGGTTCCCGCCCCACGAGAACACCAGCTTGCGCGCGCACCCGGCGCCGATGAGCTGGTCGTACACGATGTCGGGGGTCATCCGGACGAGCGTCAGGCCGCGGCGCCCCTGCCGGATGATCTCGTGCCCGGCCGCCACCGGGATGAGGTGCGTGAACCCCTCCAGCGCGACCTCGTCCCCATCGTGGATCAGCTCCCCGACGGCCTCGTCCAACGAGACGATCTCCGCCATTCCGCCGCCCCTCCTGTCGCTCGATGTTCGCATTGCACACGCGTGTGCGCTATACGAACATATGACGCGCGCGTCGCCCAGTCAAGTCGGGACGAGAAGGACGCCTCGACCGTGCGGACGCGAAGAAGCGGGCGGCGCGGGCGCCGCGCGGCTTCGGCCACGAGGTCACCGTCGGCGAGGACCCGCAGCGCATCGTCGTGGCCGGGGACGGCGGGAGCGCCGGGACGGCGAGCCGCCTACGGGCGGCCGCCCATCTGGTCTTGCGGGGAGAGGTGTTCCACGGTGACGCCGGTGTCGGTGAACGTCCGGGTGACATGGCCCGACGTGTAAACCCAGAGAATTCGCAGCGGGGTGTCGCCGACGTTCCGGAACAGATGGGGAACGGGCGAAGGAATATAGGTCGTGTCGAAACGGCCGAGCCGGGTCGTCCCGCCTTCCACCCACACTTCCGCGTCGCCTTCTAGGACGGTGACGTGCTCGTCGCAGTTGTGCGAATGCATGGGGGCGCCCGTACCGACGGGGTAGACGCTCATCCCGCTGGTGATCCGGTTCTCGCCGGCCGCCGACGGCGTCGTGATCAGCGGGGTCGTGACGATCGCGCCGCCGCGGTCCAGCTTCGCGACCTCCGACGACTTGATGATCACTGTCATGGTGCCGGCCTCCAGAAAAGCTCGATGTGCTCCGAGAGTAGAGCCGGAAGGCAGCCCCGCACCTGCACGAGAAATGCACCCTTACCTTGCATCCGGCGATCTGTGGGGGTGCGGCGCCCGCGCTGTACGTTCTGGCGGCACAACCACGAGAGGCAAGGATTCGGTCGCTCATGAGACTTCCCGTCATCGCTCCGGAGGAGATGGACGAACGGCAGCGCGAGATCGGCGCGCGCATCGCCGGTCGCCGGGGCGCGGTCCGCGGGCCGTACCGGGTGTGGCTGCGGAGCCCGGAACTGTGCGAGCTCGTCGAGGCGCTCGGCGCCTACTGCCGGTTCGAGTCGAGCCTGCCGCTGCGGCTGCGCGAACTCTCCCTGCTGATGGCGGCCCGGCACCGCGACGCCCAGTACTCCTGGAACGCGCACGTCGACAAGGCCGTCGAGTCGGGGATCCCCCGCGCGGCGGTCGAGGCGATCGCCGCGCGCCGCGAGCCGGAGTTCGGCTCGGCGGCGGACGCGGCCTTCTACCGGTTCTGCCACGAGCTGCTGGAGGACCGCTTCGTCACCGAGGACACATTCCGGGCCGCGCTGGAGCACTTCGGGCCGCGGGGACTGGTGGACGCGGTGGGGGCGCTCGGCAACTTCACGATGCTCGGCATGCTGCTCAACGCATTCGAGGTCGATCTGCAGCCCGACCGGACGCCGCCCTTTCCGGACGTCCGCGGATACGGGCGCGTGGAGCCCGGCCGGGAGAACCCCGCCGAATCGGCCACCGAGGACGACGCCGGTGACGCACCGCAATACCGTCCGGACGAAACGTGAAGCCCTAAATCTTAAATCTGGACAGTTCGAAAACCCGGGTGAAGGATGGGAGCCCCCTTCACCCATTCCGCCCCGGAGGAGTCAATGGACCGCCTGCTCATCATGCGCAGCTTCGTCACGGTGGCCAAGGTCGGCAGCTTCAGCGGCGCCGCCAAGGTCCTGGGCTCCTCCGGGTCGCTCATCTCCCGCCATGTCGCCGACCTGGAGAAGCAGGTCGGCGTCCGGCTGGTCAACCGCACCGCGCGGTCGATCAGCCTCACCGAGCCGGGGCTGCGCTACAGCCGGTTCGCGCAGCGGATCCTGGACGAGATCGACGCCGAGGACGCGAGCATCGCCGATCTGCACGACCGTCCCGAGGGACCATTGTCGATCATCTGTCCGAAATGGATCGGCAGTCTCGATCTCGGGGACGCGATCTCGGCCTTCTCCGTCGCCCACCCGAAGATCAACGTGCGGTTCGAGCTGGGCGGCATGTCCGACCGGACGTACGATTTCCTGGACAGCGGATTCGACGTCGCGTTCCACACCCGCGACCTCCGCGACTCCAGCGTCCGGTTGAAGAAGATCGCGTCGCTGCCGTTCGTGCTGTGCGCGGCCGAGTCCTACATCGAGCGGCACGGCACGCTGAAGGACCCGAACGACATCGCGGTGCACCAGTGCCTCGTGCACGTCAACGACCCGGTGTGGCGGATCGGCCACGGCCACGAGAGCACCCTGCACAAGATCCGCAACGTGGCGTTCCAGTCGAACTCCTACATCGCGTTGCAGAAAGCCGCCGTGCACGGGCGCGGCATCGCCCTGCTCCCGTCCCGGCCGGCGTACGACGACCTGATGAGCGGCGCCCTGCGGGTGCTGCTGCCGGAGCTTCCGGTGCCCGCCCGGTCGCTGTACGCGATCTACGGGCCGTCCGCGCAGGCGCCCCGCAAGGTCGAGGTCTTCCTGGATTTCCTGACCACCTGGTTTTCGGAGAACCCCATCCCGGCGTTCGAGATCTGACCGCCCGGCCCTGACTCTCCCGGGGTCCGCTTTCTGCAACTAAGGCTTGCGGTATCCGCGCCGTTCGAGGTGTTGGGCGCGGGTTATCGGCTTTCTAGGATCAACGTGTGCCCGGAGGAACGGCGGCACGCGGCGGCGCATTAAGGAAGGTAATCCGGTGGGAATCCAGCGCATCGAGTCGGTCGTCTACGGCGTCGAGGATCTCGACGAGTGCGCCCGGTTCTTCGACGATTTCGGGCTGACGCCCGTGGCGCGCGACGAGACCCGCGCCGTGTTCGAGACGCTCGTCGGGCAGACCGTCGTCCTCGACACCGCCGCCGATCCCGGACTGCCGCCGCCCCCGGAGCCGGGACCGACCGTCCGCGAGGTCGTCTGGGGCGTCGACACCCCCGCGGAGCTGGACCGGCTGGTCGCCGCGGCCGGGGCCGACCGGGACGTGCGCCGCACCGCCGACGGCGTCCACCACACGGTCGACGAGACCGGCTTCGGCCTCGGGCTCGCGCTCGCCCGTCCGAACGGGCGGGCACCGGACGCCCCGCGCACCGGCAACACGATGGGCCGCGTCACCCGCTGGAACGCGTCGGTGACGTCCGTCGGGCGGGTCCGGCCGCTGCGGATGTGCCACGTCGCGCTGAACATCCCGAAGGCGGGCCGCGAGGCGGCGAACGCCTTCTACGTCGACCGGCTGGGCTTCGTCCCGACCGACGTCGTGAAGCCGATGGGCACGTTCATGCAGTGCGAGGGCGACGACGACCAGCACAACCTCCTGCTGTGCCACCGGCCCGACCGGGCCGGGATGAACCACACGTCGTTCGAGGTCCCCGGCTTCGACGACGTCATCGAGGGCGGCAACCACATGATCGAGCGGGGCTGGCGGGAGGCGCGGCGGCTCGGCCGGCACACGGTCGGCTCGAACGTCTTCCGGTTCGTGCACGCGCCGTGCGGCGGGCGGGTCGAACTCGCCGCCGACATGGACCGCGTGGACGCCTCCTACGGCACCCGGGTCCACGAGACCACCCCGCCGCACCACATCTGGACGCTGCGGACCTCCCGGGACGCGCCCGACGGCGCCGACCGCTAGCACCGCGAGACGACGAGAAGAGAGTCCATGACCGAGCAGTACCCCGACCCGCGGATGTACATCGCGGGCGAATGGTGTTCCGGCGCGACCGGACGGACCGAACCCGTCCTCGACCCCGCCACCGAGGAAGTCATCGGACGGGTCCCGCTGGCGCGCCCGGCGACCTCGACCGCGCGCTCGCCGCGGCCGGCACCGGCTTCGAGACCTGGCGGTCGACCCCGATCGCCGAGCGCACGGCCGTCCTGCACGCCGCCGCCGGTCTGCTCGCCGAGCGCGCCGACCGGGTCGGCCGCGTCATGACCCGGGAGCAGGGCAAGCCGCTCGCCGAGGCCGCGGGCGAGGCCCGGCGCGTCGCCGGCTCGCTGCGCTGGCACGCCTACGACGCGCGCCGCGCCTACGGGCGCGTCATTCCCTCGGCGGACGACACGGTGCTGTCGGTCCGCCGCGAGCCCGTCGGGCCCGTCGCCGCGTTCGTCCCGTGGAACTTCCCGGCCGGGTCCCCGATGCGCAAGATCTCCGCCGCGCTGGCCGCCGGATGCTCGATCGTCATCAAGGCGTCCGAGGAGACGCCCGGCACGGCGTGCGAGATCGTCCGCTGCTTCGCCGAGGCCGGGGTGCCCGCCGGGGCGCTGAACCTCGTGTTCGGCGAACCCGCCGAGGTGTCGGCGCACCTCATCGCGTCGCCCGCCGTCCGGCTGGTGGCGTTCACCGGCTCCATCCCGGTCGGCAAGCTGCTCGCCGCGCGGGCGGGAGCCGAGATGAAGCCGACGCTGATGGAGCTGGGCGGGCACGCCCCCGTGATCGTCTGCGCGGACGCCGACCCGGTGGACGCCGCGCGCCGCGCCGCCCGCGCCAAGTTCGCCAACGCCGGGCAGGTCTGCACCTCGCCCAGCCGCTTCCTCGTGCACGAGAGCCTCATCGGGGAGTTCACCGCCGAGTTCGCGCGGGCCGCCGACGCGGTCGTCGTCGGCAACGGCCTGGACGAGGGCGTGACCATGGGCCCGATGGCCAACGAGCGCCGCGTCAAGGCGATGGAGGAGCTGGTCGCCGACGCCGTGAGCCGCGGGGCCGCCGTGCTCCGCGGGGGCGCGCGCCTCGACCGTCCGGGTTACTTCTTCGCCCCGACCGTCCTCACCGACGTCCCGCCGGACGCCCGCGTCATGCGCGAGGAGCCGTTCGGGCCGATCGCGCCGATCGTCGCGTTCACCGACCTCGACGACGCCCTCGCCACCGCGAACTCCCTGCCCTACGGGCTCGCCGCCTACGGGTTCACGAAGTCGGCGGCGACCGCCGAGCGGCTCGTCCGCGGCTTCGAGGCGGGCATCCTGTCGATCAACCACTGCGGCGGCTCGGTGCACGAGGCCCCGTCGGGCGGGTTCAAGGAGAGCGGCCACGGCCGCGAGGGCGGCCCCGAGGGCCTGGAGGGCTACCTCGTCACCAAGCGCGTCTCCCACCTGCTGCGGGACTGAGGCGCCGATGCGATTCTGCCGGGTCGAGATCGGCGGCCGCGCCGTGTGGGGACGCGTCGAGGCGCGGGGTTCGCGGGCGGCGGCGCGTCGTGCCGCTGGGCGGGTCGCCGCTGGCGGACGTCCCGTCCGCCGCCGGGCGGCCGATCCCGCTGGCCACGGCCGTCCTGCTGCCGCCCGTCGTCCCGCCGGTGTTCTACGCGGTGGGCCTCAACTACACGGGCCACATCGAGCACGCCCTCGCGAAGGGCTACGGCGCGGCGATCGCGCCCGCCCGTCCCGAGGTCGCGTACCGGGCCAACAACGCCCTCACCGGGCACGGCTCGCCCATCGTCAAGCCCGCGGGCGTCGAGGGGCGGTTCGAGGCCGAGGGCGAGGTCGTCGCCGTCATCGGACGGACGCTGCGGCGCGCGACGTACGCGGAGGCACAGGAGTCGATCTTCGGCTGGACGATCGGCAACGACGTCAGCGCGCGCGCCTGGCAGCACGCCGACCGCTCGTTCTGGCGAAGCAAGAACAGCGACACGTTCAAGCCGATGGGCCCGTGGATCGAGACCGACGTCGACCCGCTCGTCCAGACGACGACGATGCGCGTCGACGGCGAGCCCCGCGCGTCCTTCGCCACCGGAGCGATGATCTTCGACCCGTACGAGTACGTCGTCGAGACCACGAAGTACATCACGATGCGCCCCGGCGACGTCCTGTGGATGGGCGCGGACGGCACCTGCCAGATCGAGCCGGGACAGACGATCGACATCGAGATCAGCGGGATCGGCGTCCTGTCCAATCCCGTGCACGCCGAAGAAGCCGACGAAGCAGAAGAAGCAGAAGAAGAGGAAAGGCGCCCGCGATGAGCAACAAGCCTCGCTACATCCATCACGTGAACTTCCCGACCACCGACGTCGAGCGGACCAAGGAGTGGTACTCCAAGGTCTTCGGGCTCAAGCACATTCCCGCCAAGAGCAACACGAAGGTCCTGCTGATGACGCGCGGGAACTTCGACCTGCACTTCACCCCGGTCGAGGAAATGGACCGGATGGCGCCCTACCACTTCGCCATCGAAGTGGACGACTGGGACGAGTTCCTCGCCCACCTCAAGGAGCTGGGCATCCGGCACACCCGGCCGATCGAGCGGCCGGAGAACCAGTCGAAGTTCTGCTACATCCACGACCCCGACCACACGATGATCGAGCTCGTGTACCACGGCAAGCGCCCCGAATGACGCGCCGTAAAGGCGATAAGGAGAAACGATATGGGCGTCGCCAAGTCTGACGGCACCTCCATTTATTACGAGCGGCACGGCGACGGCCCGGCGGTGCTGCTGGTGCACGGTTCCGGCGGCCACCACGCGGCCTGGTGGCAGCAGGTCGCCGCGCTGCGCGGCCGGTACACCGTCGTGACGGTCGACCTGCGCGGTTTCGGCAACTCCGACTCCTCGATGCCGGAGTTCGACGGCCGGGACTTCCCCGGCGACATCGTCGCCGTCCTGGAGAAGGAGAAGCTGACCGGTGCGCTGCTCGTCGGCCAGTCGATCGGCGCGGTCGCCGCGCTGAAGGCCGGGCTGAGCCGTCCCGACCGGGTCGGCGGCGTCGTCCTCGGCCACTCCCTCGGCGGCCTGGACCACCCGGAGCTGTCGAAGCTGGTCGCCGCCGACCGGGCCGAGGCGGTGAAGCTGCCCGTCATCGACCGGCTGCTCAGCAAGGGGTTCCAGCAGGACCGCCCCGACCTGACGTTCCTGTTCCAGCAGATGGGGACGTTCAACGCGGCCAAGATGGCCGACCTGCGGAACCTGTCGGTGAACGGGCCGAGCATCGGCGACATCGTCGCGTCCGGCCTGGAGATCACGTTCCTGGCGGGGGAGCGGGACGCGGTGCTGAGCACCGCGACCGTCCGGCGGGCCCACGAGCTCGTCGCGGGGTCCCGGCTCGACATCGTCCCCGGCGCCCCGCACTCCATGTACTGGGAGCGGCCGGACCTGTTCAACGCCGCCGTCGTCCGCGCCCGCGAATCCCTGACCCAGAAGTCCGCCACCGGGAAGGCCACCGTATGAAACTCACCCAGGCACAGGCCGAGGAGATCGTCTCCGGCGCGCTCGAACGCGGCGCGGCGATCGGCAAGGCGCTCAGCATCGCGATCGTGGACGCCGGCGGCTTCGCCGTGCTGATCAAGCGTTCGGACGGCGCCCGCCCGCTCACCCCGAGCATCGCGATGAGCAAGGCGTACACGGCCGCGGTGATGGAACGGCCCAGCAACATGCTGAAGAACTGGGCCGAGAGCAACCCGGGCTTCTTCGCCCAGCTGTCGACGATGGGCACGCACCCCATCGTCGCGACGGACGGCGGCGTCACCATCAAGCGCGACGGGGAGATCATCGGCGGGCTCGGCGTCTCCGGCGGCACCCCCGCCGAGGACCAGCAGATCTGCGACGAGGTCCTCGCCGAGCTGGGCTACGAGCTGGAGTTCCCCGCGTGGGGAACCGGCGCCCCCCGAAAGTAGGAGAGCGGCATGGCCGACACCTTCAAGTTCCGCATCGACCACCACGGCAGCCTGATCCGGCCCGCCGAGGTGCTGAACGCGCGCGCCCGGCACGCCGCCGCGACCTGGACGACGCGGGCCTGCGCGCCGTCGAGGACGAGGCGATCACCGAGTCCGCCCGGTACCAGCGCAAGCTGCGCATGTCCGTCGCCACCGACGGCGAGTTCCGCCGCGCGGACTTCCGCGGCGCGATCCTCGGCACCGTCGGCGGGCTCCGCCCGGCCACCGGCACCGACAAGTACGGCCGTCCCCGCTGGGTGGTCGACGGCGAGCTCAAGGCGGGCGGCCCGCTGATCGCCGACGGGTACGACGGGGTCAAGAAGACGGCCGGGACCGCCGCCCCGAAGGCCACCCTGCCGTCCCCGGCGTACCTCGCGGCCACCTGCTACGACTCGGCGGTGTCCACCGCGGCCTACCCGAGCGCGGTCGAGTTCGGCGAGGCCCTCGCCCGGATCGTCCGGGACGAGATCGAGCTGCTCATCGCGCGCGGCGTCCGGCTCGTCCAGCTGAACAACTTCCGGTACGCGTCGTACGTGTTCGACCGCGGCGGGCAGCCGCTGACCCTCGACGAGGCCGTCGCCATCGACTCGATCGCGGTGGACGTGCGCGACAAGCCCGAGGACGTCCGCATCGGCCTCTGCCCGACCCACCGGGCCGACCCGGTGAACCGGGACGCGGCCGAGCGGCTGTTCGGCGGCCTGCCCGTCGACCGCTGGGTGCTGCCCTACGACAAGGGCACCGACGCCGAACTCGACCTGCTGCGCGCCGTCCCCGCCGACCGCGACGCCGCCCTGGGCATCGTCGACCCCGCGGTGGCCGAACTGGAGGACGTCGAGACGATCATGCAGCGGATGGACGCCGCCGCCGAGCTGAAGGACATCGAGGACATCGCGGTGCTCCCCAGCGCCGGCTTCTCCGACGTCGCGGGCGGCGCGAAGATCTCCGCCGACGACCAGCGCCGCAAGCTCATCCACGTGGAGACCATCGCCCGCATGTGCTGGGGCAACGAACTCTGAGCCCCCTCCGCGAGCCGTAAGGGCCCGGTCCCACCGTTCGGTGGACCGGGCCCTTACTGCGTGCGGGCCGCGCCGCGTCAGGCGGACGAGGACGACCGGCCCCGGTGGATCTTCTGCCCCAGGTGCACCGCCCCGTCCTTCGACCCGCCCGCGCCCGTCGCCCCGTCGCCCTCGTACAGGTGGCAGGCGACGCGGCTGCCGTCGGCGAGCTCCCGCAGGACGGGCGTGGTCGTGGCGCACACGTCCATGACGCGGGCGCAGCGGCCCCGGAACGGGCATCCCGCCGAACCCCGGACGATCGGTTCCCCGGTCCGGTTCGGCTCGTAGTTCTCCCGCCGCGACCGGCGCCGCTCCCGCCCGTCCGGATGTGCCGACGGGCTCGCCGCGAGCAGGGCCCGCGTGTACGGGTGCTTCGGCGAGTCGAACAGGGTGCGGACGGGCGCGGCCTCCACGAGCCGTCCGGCGTGCAGGACGGCGACGCGGTGCGAGATGTGCCGCACCACGCGCAGGTCGTGCGCGATGAACAGGTAGCTCGTGCCCGTCGACTCCCGCAGGTCGGCGAGGAGATTGATGATCTGGCTCTGCGTCGACACGTCGAGCGCGCTGACCGCCTCGTCGCACACCACCAGCCGCGGTTCGAGGGCGAGCGCCCGCGCGATCGCGACCCGCTGCCGCTGCCCGCCCGACAGCTCGCCGGACGGCGGCCCAGGTGCGCCCGCGACAGCCCGACCCGCTCGAACGCCTCGGCCGCGCGGCGTCGCGCGCCGCCTCGTCGCCGATCCCGTGCCGGCGCAGCGGCACCGTCACCGCCCGCGCGACGGCGTGCCGCGGGTTGAGCGAGGACATCGGGTCCTGGAACACCGCCTGGACGGCGCGCCGGTACGTCAGCGGGGTGCGGCGGCCGAGGGCCGTCACGTCGAGCCCGTCGAAGTCGATCGTGCCGCTCGTGACGTCGACGAGCCGCAGCAGCGCCCGTCCGATGGTGCTCTTGCCCGACCCCGACTCGCCGACCAGGCCGAGCGTCTCGCCCGGCCGCAGGTCGAAGCTGACGGCGTCGACGGCCTTCACTTGCTCCTTGCGCAACTGCATCGCGCGGCCCGCCTCGTAGCCGACCGTGAGATCACGGACGTCCAGGAGCCGCTCTCCGGTGTCCTTCACCGTTCCGACACCTCCAGGGTGAGCTCTTCCGCGCGCAGGCAGCGCACGTCGCCGACGATCGGGACGGGACGCGTCCCGCAGTCCTCCCGCGCGAACGCGCAGCGGTTCGCGAAGCGGCATCCGGCCGGCCACTCGCCCGCGAGGGGGACGCCGCCGGGGATCGTCGGCAGCCGGTCGGCCTCGGCCTCGCCGGACGGGTCGGCGGCCAGCAGCGCCGCGGTGTAGGGGTGCCGCGGCCGGTCGAACAACTCCCGCACCGGGCCCGTCTCGACGATCTGGCCCGCGTACATCACCGCGGCCCGGTCGCAGCTCTCGGCGACGACGCCGAGGTCGTGGGTGATCAGCAGGACGGCCATGTCGAGCTCGTCGCGCAGGCCGAGCAGCAGGTCGATGACCTGGCTCTGCGTCGTCACGTCGAGGGCCGAGGTGGCCTCGTCGGCGATCAGCAGCCGCGGCCGCGCCGCCAGCGCGATGGCGATCGCCACCCGCTGCGCCATGCCGCCGGAGAACTGGTGCGGGTAGTCGTCGAGGCGCCCCTTCGGGTTCTCGACGCCGACGCGGTGCAGCAGCTCGGCGGCCCGGTCCCGGGCGGCGGCCTTCGACAGTCCGAAGTGGACGCGCAGCGGCTCGGTGACCTGCCGTCCGATCGTGTGCACGGGCGACAGGGCGGTCATCGGGTCCTGGAAGACGACGGACACGCCGCGCCCGCGCACGTCCCGCAGCGCCTTCTCGGGCAGGCCCGCGATCTCCCGGCCGTCCAGCCGCACCGAACCGGCGGCGAGCCGGGTCGCGGGCGGCAGGAGGCCGAGCACCGCGCGCGCGAGCATCGACTTCCCCGAGCCGGACTCGCCGACCAGCCCGACCATCTCGGCGCGGCCGACCGTGAGCCGCGCGTCCTGCACGAGCGGCACGGGTTCCTTCCCGGGCCGCTCCAGCTCGACCGTCACGTCCCGGACCTCCAGGACGGCCCCGCCCTCGGCACCGGCCTCGGCGGCGACATCCGCCGGGACGGCCTTCGGGACGGGCGCCTTCGCGAGGACGGCCTTGCGGCGGCGCGCGGGCTTCGTGCGGCCGCCCGCGAGCGCGTCGCCGATGCCGTCGCTGACGAAGTTGAACGCCAGCACGGTCACGACGATCGCGAGGCCGGGCGGGAACGGCAGGAAGGGCTGCCGCGCCTGCTCGGTCGCGGCGACGCTGAGCATCCCGCCCCAGCTCGGCTCGCTCGCCTCCAGCCCGAGGCCGAGGAAGCTCAGCGCCGACTCCACGCCGATCGCCGCGCCCATGTAGACGGCGGCCTGGACGACGAGCGGCCCGGCGAGGTTCGGCAGCACCTGCCGGAACATGATCTCCGGGGTGCCCAGCCCGGCGACGCGCGCCGCGTCCAGGTACACCTTCTCCCGTTCGGCGAGGGTCACCGCGCGGGTCATCCGGGCGAAGCTCATGCAGAAGATCAGCCCGATCGCCAGCATCAGCGTGCCCATGCCCCGCCCCAGGACGGCGATGACGGCGAAGCCGAGCAGCATCCCCGGCAGCGCGTCGGAGACGTCCATCGCCCGCGAGCCGATCCGGTCCCACCAGCCGCCGAGGTAGCCCAGCAGCAGCCCTAGCGGCACGCCGATCAGCATGGCGACGCCGACCGAGCCGAACGCGACCAGCAGCGCGACCCGCGCGCCGTAGAGCAGCCGGCTGAGCGTGTCGCGGCCCAGTTCGTCGGTGCCGAGCAGGTGTTCCGCCGACGGGCCCCGCAGGAGCGCGTCGTAGTTCTGCGCCAGCGGATCGTGCGGCGCGATCAGCGGCGCGGCGGCCGCCGCCGCGACCAGCAGCAGCAGGAACGCCCCGGCGCCGAACGCCAGGGGCCGCCGCGCGGCGCGCCGCATCAGCGAAGTTCTCATTGTGGACGCACCTTCGGATCGAGCAGGCCGTACCCGACGTCGATGAGCAGGTTCAGGGCGGTGATCAGCACGGCGATCACCAGGACCCCGCCCTGGACGACCGGGAAGTCCTTGGCGACGACGCTGGTCAGCAGCAGGTTCCCGGCGCCGGGGAACGCGAAGACGGCCTCGACGACGAAGCTGCTGCCGAACAGGATGCGGAAGGTGAGCCCGGCCGTAGCCAGCACCGGCACCATCGCGTTCTTGAGCGCGTAGCGCAGGACGATCGTCCGGCGCGGCACGCCCGCGGCGGTGAGGGTGTCGATGTAGGGGGAGGCGAGCGCCTGCACCATCGCGCCGCGCGTCTGCCGGGCGATCAGCGCCGCCGCCGGGATGCCCAGCGCGAGCGACGGCAGGATCAGCCCCCGCAGCCACGCGACCGGGTTCTCGGTCAACGGCGTGTAGGCGACGACGGGCACCCACCCCAGCTTGACGGCGAACAGCAGCGACAGGATCAGGCCGAACCAGAACTCCGGGACGGCCAGCCCGACGGACGTGCCCGCGCCGATCGCGCGGTCGGCGGGGCCGGGCCGCGTCCCGGCGATCGCGCCGAGGCCGATCCCGAGGACGAGCGCGACGACCATCCCGCCGAAGGCCAGCGAGAGCGTCGCGGGCATCCGCTGCACGATCAGGTCGGTGACCGGCAGCGACGACGTGTAGGACACGCCGAGGTCGCCGCCGAGCGCGTGCCCGAACCAGTCGCCGATCCGCTCGAAGACGGGCCGGTCGAGGCCGAGCCGCGCCTCGACCTCCCGGATCCGTTCGGGGGTCGCGGTCGCGCCGAGCATGGCCCCCGCGGGGCTGCCGGGCACGAGGTAGGTCAGTGCGAAGACCAGGAGCGAGACGGCCGCGAGCTGCGGCACCGCGAAGACGAGGCGGTACGCGATGAGCTTCCTCATCGGCGTCCCCGCCCCGCCGCCCGCGTGACCGTCGCTCGGGTGATCGTCGCCCGGAGCGTGATCACCACCGGCTACTCACCCGCCGGCCGCAGGTCACGGTAGTTGATCATGTTGGTCTCCCAGGGCTGGGACGGCGCGTCGACGCCCTCGACCTTTCCGGACTGCCACGCGATCGTCTCCTCGCCCGCGACGTGCCCGCAGGTCAGCGCCTCGTCGGAGACGATGCGGGCGACCTCGCCCCACAACCGGGCCGCCTCGGGGGACGTGCCCGCGGCGATCGCCTTGTCCGCGGCCTGCTTGAGCGCCTCGCTCTCGACGCCGGACGGGTTGCCCGGCGCGTCCTCCGCGAACCACGCCTTGTACCAGTCGTAGGCGGTGAGTTCGTCGTTGCTGCCGAGCCCGAGGGCTACTTGCCGCTGTTCCATGTCGAGAAGAACTGCGGCGGCGGCGCGACCTGCACCTTGATCTTCATGCCGAGCTTCGCGAGCTGCGACGCGTACACCTGGTTCTGCTTCTCGGTGAACGGCGCCGCGAGCACGGTCGCCTCGACGGGCGGGCTGCCCGCCTCCTCGTACAGCTTTTTCGCCTGCGCCAGGTCGTGCTCGTAACCCTGGATCTGCGCGTTGTACCCGGCCTCGCCTTCGGCGAAGTGCTGGTTGCGCGGCTTGAAGTCGGGCTCGACCTTGGCGAGCGCCGCGGTGTCGAGCGCGTAGCACGCGGCCCGGCGCACCTTGACGTCCTCGAACACACCGCCGGGGCCGCGGTCGAAGAACATCGGGTTGTTGCGGATCGCGGGGTAGGCCAGGGACTCGATGCCCGGGGTGCCCTTGAGCCGGCTCAGCTGCGACCGCTCGACGTCGGTGACGGCGACCTGCCCGCTGCTGAGGGCGCCCGCGGCGGCGTTGTCGTCGGGGATCGCGTAGAGCTCGATCGTCTCGAAGCCGACGCTGTCGGGGCCGCCCCAGTACTTGGGGAAGGACGTGAACGTCATCCGCGTGCCCCGGGTCGAGGCGTCCGGGTCGTACGCCCAGGGGCCGGTGCCGACGGGCTCCTGCGCGATGGTCCCGGCCGCGATCGCCTTCGGGCTCGCCATCGGCGTCGCCCGGGTGGACAGCGTCGTGAGCAGCGACGGGGTCGGCTCGGACAGGTTCAGCCGGACGGTGTGCTCGTCGACCGCGTCGATCGACTCGATGACCTTCAGCGGGCCCGCGTACGGGCCCTTGCTCTTCTGGACGGTCTCCAGGTTGACCTTGACGGCCTCGGCGTCGAACGCGGTGCCGTCGTGGAAGACGACGCCCTGGCGGAGCGTCAGCGTGAGCGCCTCGTCCGTCTGCTCCCACTTCGTGGCGAGCACCGGCGTGATCTCGCCCTGCCGGTCGAGCGCGACGAGGTTCTCGTACGGCACGCGCATGTAGCCGGCCTCCATCTCGGCGCCCGGCGCCCAGCTGTCGGGGAAGCCGCCCCAGTTCACCGCGAGGACGCCGGACGCCGCGCCGCCCGCACCGCCCCCGGAGCCGCCCGAGCATCCCGTGAGCGCCAGGGCGGCGGCGGCCATGACCGCGATGACCGGTCTCGCCGCTCTTCTCGTCTTCCCTCTTTGCGTTTTCATCGCGATGGGATTCCTCCTCGGCCGGAGCAGTCGGGGGTGGGTGCCCGCCGGGGGCTCGGCATTTCCGGCGGAAACCGGCGAACCCCCGGTGAACAGGGCCCTCATGCTCCAACCCGGGACCATCGCGATCCAGTCGGGGAGCCGCAAGTTTAGGATTCACGTTCCGCACGGGTGGCGGCCGGGCGGCCGAATGGCGGCGGCGGTGCGGGGCGGATCCGGGGAAGGACCGGGTTCAGGGAAGGGCCGGGTTCAGGGAAGGACTTCACCGAACCGCACAGTCCGCTCCGTCAGTTTCGGACGCACCGTGCCGAGGATGTGCTCCGCGAAGTGTTCCGACGCGGCGTGGGCGTCGAAGGCCGCCCGGTCGGTGTACTCCTCGTACAGGATGAACGCCGTGTCCTCGGTGTCGGCGTGCACGACGTACCGCAGGTTCCCCGGTTCGCGGCGGGTGTGCTCGCGCATCAGCAGCAGCGATTCCCGAATGAGATCGGCGTCCTGCGGCTCGCACCGGTAGCGGGCGATGACGGCGTACGACATGGTTTCCTCCCGTGCGTGGGGCGGGTCGACCGGCCGATTTCACCACGCGGACGCGCCCCGGCAGGGCACGGACCGTGCAAGCAATGCATGCCTCAAAGACCGTGGTCGGCGCGTGCCGCGCTTCTTATCGTTGGCCCTCGATGCTGGTCTCCCGCGAATTCCCGTAATGGCATTGAGGAGCAGAGATGGTCGTACAGCCGATGGAGACTCTCTCGGGAGGCCGCTGGATCGGCGCGGAGAACTGGGTCGACGTTTTCGACCCCACCGACGTCCGTGCGCCCGTGCTGCGGATCCCCGCGCTCACCGCCGGGGACGTCCGCGCCATGTACGACGCGGCGGAGACGGGCTTCGCGGCCTGGCGGCGGACGTCCCCGTTCGAGCGGGCCCGCGTCATGGTCGGCGCCGCCGGGCTGCTGCGCGAGCGGCTCGACGAGGTTGCCGCCGACATCGTCACAGAGAACGGCAAGACGCTCGCGGAGGCGCGCGGCGAGGCGGGCAAGGCCGCCGACTTCCTGGAGTACTACGCCGGAGCCGCCCGCGAGGGCCACGGCACGCTGCTGCACGACGCCCGTCCCGGTCACCGCGCGGGCTTCCAGCGGGAACCGCTCGGCGTGGTGCTGGCGATCACGCCGTGGAACGATCCGCTGCTGACCCCGGCCCGCAAGCTCGCGCCCGCCCTCGCGGCCGGGAACGCCGCAGTGCTGAAGCCGGCGACCGAGACGCCCATGTCGGGCATGCACCTCGCCCGGGCCCTGCACGACGCGGGCCTGCCCGCCGGGGTGCTGAACGTCGTCACCGGCCGCACGTCGCAGCTCTCGGACGCCCTGCTGGACGACCCGCGGATCGCCGCCGTCACGTTCACCGGCAGCAACGGCGTGGGGGAGGGGCTGCGGCTCCGGTTCGGCGCGCGCAGCGTCCGTTTCCAGGCGGAGATGGGCGGGAAGAACGCCACGGTCGTCCTCGCGGACGCCGACCTGGAGGCCGCGGCCGCCACCCTGATCCCCGCCGGGTTCGGGCAGGCGGGACAGCGCTGCACCGCCACCAGCCGCGTCCTGGTCGAGCGCGCCGTCTACGGGCGGTTCCTGGAGATCCTGCGGGCGGAGGTCGCCGTGCTCCGGCTCGGCCCGGGCAAGGACCCCCGGACGACGGTCGGTCCGCTGGTCAGCGCGTCGCACCGGGACGGCGTCCTCGCCGCCATCGCCAAGGCGGTCGTCCAGGGCGCCCGCGTCGAGACCGGCGGGTCCGCGCCGGAAGGCGACCTGTTCGACCACGGCTGCTACGTGTCGCCGACGATCCTCACCGAGGTCACCACGGAGATGGACGTGTGGCGCGACGAGGTGTTCGGCCCCGTCGTGATCGTGCGCCCGGTCGACGGCCTCGACCAGGCGATCGACGAGGTGAACGACTCGGTCTTCGGCCTGTCCGCCGCCGTGTTCACCCGCGACCTCGGCGCCGCGTACCGGTTCATCGACGAGGCCGACTGCGGGCAGGTCGCCGTGAACACCGCCACGTCCGGCTGGGACGTCCACCACCCGTTCGGCGGGTTCCGCGACTCCGGCTCCCCGTTCAAGGAGCAGGGTTCGGAGGCCCTCCGCTTCTACACGAGGGTCAAAACGTTCGCGATCAATTCCCGGAGCTGACGGGTATCGCCCCCAGAATGGATCGTGAACGAATGGAACACGCGCATGACTGACCAGGTCACCGGCATCGTCGGGGCGGGCATCATCGGGCTCGCCATCGGCCGGGAGATCACCCGGCGGCGCCCCGGGACACGGGTCGTCGTCATGGAGAAGGAAGACCGGGTCGCCGTCCATCAGACGGCGCACAACTCCGGCGTCGTGCACGCCGGGATCTACTACACGCCCGGCAGCCTCAAGGCCGAGCTGTGCACCCGCGGCCGGGGCATGATCCGCGACTACTGCGCGGAGAAGGGCCTGCCCTACGACGAGTGCGGCAAGCTCGTCGTCGCGGTCACCGGCGAGGACGTGACGCGCCTGGACGACCTCGAACGGCGCGCCGGCGTGAACGCGGTCCCGGGCATGCGGCGGATCGGGCCCGCGGAGATCCGCGAGATCGAACCGCACGGCACCGGGCTGGCGGCCCTGTACTCGCCGCACACCGCGATCACCGACTACGGGCTGATCGCGCGGGCGTTCGCGGACGAGATCGTCGCCGCGGGCGGCGAGGTCCGCACGTCCTTCCCGGTCACGGGCGTCACGAAGCTCGCGGGCGGCGGGCTGGAGGTCGCCTCCGGCGAGCGGACGGAACGGGTGGACGAGCTGATCGTCTGCGCGGGCATCCACGCCGACACCGTGTCCGGCCTGGTCGGCGACGAACCCGGTCCGCGCATCGTCCCGTTCCGCGGCGAGTACATGACGATCGTCCCGGCGAAGGCGCACATGGTGCGGGGCCTGATCTACCCGGTGCCCGACCCCCGCTATCCGTTCCTCGGCGTGCACTTCACCAAGCGCGTGTCGGGGGACGTCGAGGTCGGCCCGAACGCCGTCCTCGCCCTGGCCCGCGAGGGCTACCGGCGCTCGGACGTCTCGCTGCGGGACCTGCGCGGGATCGCCGGCTGGCCGGGCATGTGGCGGATGGCGGCGCGGCACTGGCGGACCGGCGCCCGCGAGATGTACGGCTCGTTCTCCAAGCGCGCGTACATGAAGGCCGCGCGGCGCTATGTGCCGGAGATCGGCGCGGGCGACGTCGTCCGGGCTGGGGCGGGCGTGCGCGCTCAGGCGCTCGACCGCGACGGCTCGCTGGTGGACGACTTCCGCGTCAACCGGCTCGGCCCCGTCACGACCGTCCGGAATGCGCCCTCGCCCGCGGCGACCTCCTCGATGGCGATCGCCGAACACGTTCTCGACGTCATCGAGGGCGTAAAGAAATCCTGAAAGCGGACGGTCGAATCATGCAACAACCGCTTGCGCGGCACAGGCTTCGCATCATTCCAATCCCGCTCTAACGTCGTAAATAACTCCCCCCGCAGAAAGCGGGAAGAGGAAAAGGAGCACAGCATGTTCGTCGTCGACTCCCAGGTGCACATCTGGAAGGAAGAGACCCCGGACCGTCCGTGGGTCCCCGGCGCCCGCGAGCGGATCCGCCTGAACGGCCACCGTGAGGAGCCGTTCAGCCACGAGGAGTGCCTCGCGCTGATGGACGAGGCCGGTGTCAACCGCGCGCTCATCCTGCCGCCGTCCTGGGAGGGCAACCGGATCGACTACTCGCTGGAGGCGTGCGAGGCGCATCCCGAACGCTTCGGGATCATGGCCCGCATCCCCCAGGACGACCCGGTCGAGGGCACGGCCATGCTGAAGGACTTCGCCCAGAACCCCCACATCAAGGGCACGCGGCTCACCTTCCACCGGCCCCAGGACCGCAACTGGATGATCGACGGCACCAACGACTGGTACTGGCCGGTCGCCGAGGAGCTCGGCATCCCCACGATGGTGCACGCCCCGATCTGGAAGGCCGAGCTCGGAGCCATCGCGGCGAAGCACCCCGGCCTCAAGATCATCATCGACCACATGGGCATCATGGCCCGCTGCGTGGACGACGCGATCGGGTACTGGGTGCAGGAGACCGCAGACCTGTACGAGCACCCGAACATCCACGTGAAGGTGTCGGCGCTCCCCGGATACTCCACCCGGCCGTTCCCGAACCTGAACATCGAGAAGTACGTCCGGCAGATGGTCGACGCGATGGGCCCGGAACGCTGCTTCTGGGGCACCGACATCACCCGCCTGCTCGGCCACGGCCTCAACTACACCGACACGATCGAGCAGTTCACCAAGCACTTCGACTTCACCGCCGAGGAGCTGGAATGGATCATGGGCCGGGGCATCTGCGAGGTCCTCGACTGGCCGATCGAGAACTGAGAAAGCGTCCATGACGGAAAGCGGCATGACGGAAAGCGGCATGACGGAAAACGGAATGACAGAAACCGGAATGACGGATACCGGCACCGCGGATACCGGCCCCGCGGGAACCGGCCCGACGCGCCGCGCCGACGGCGGCGACGCCGTCGTCGCCGCGTTCGACGCGATCGGCGCCGACTACGTTTTCTCCTCGCCGGGCTCGGAGTGGGCGCCGGTGTGGGAGTCGCTCGCCCGGCGCCGCCGCGACGGGCTGCCGGCCCCCGCTAACCTCGACCTGACGCACGAGACGGTCGCGGTCGGCATGGCCACCGGCTATGCCCTGGTCACCCGCCGCGCCCAGGGCGTGCTGCTGCACGCCGGGCCCGGCCTGCTGCAGGGCTCGATGGCCGTCCACGGCGCGCTGCTGGCCGGTGCGCCGATGGTCGTGGCGTCGTCGGAGTCCGCCACCTACGGCGACGGCGGCGGGCCCGACCCGGGCGCCCAGTGGTACCGCAACCTGTCGGTCGTCGGCGGCCCGCACCAGATGGCGCGGCCGTGGACCAAGTGGGCGAACCAGGCGGGCGACGTGTCCGTCCTGCCCGGAATGCTCATGCGCGCCGCCGAACTCGCCGAACGCGCCCCGGCCGGACCCGCCTACCTCAACGTCCCCCTGGAGGTCCTGCTCGATCCCTGGGACGGGCGCGACCTCAAACCCCTCGCCGCGAAGGGCACCACGGTCAGCGCGCCCGCCGAGATCGAGGCCGTCCTCGAACTCGTGGCGGCCGCGGAGAACCCGGTGATCGTCACCGAGAGCGCGGGCCGGGAGCCCGGCGGGCTGGAGGCGCTCGTCGGTTTCGCGGAGGCCCTGCAGATCCCGGTGGTCGAGCCGGAAGGCTCGTCCGTCTGCACGAACTTCCCCCGGACGCACCACCTGCACGCGGGCGGCGACCTCGGGCCCTTCATGGACACCGCGGACCTGATCCTGCCGGTGAACTGCCGGGCCCCGTTCTACCCGCCGAGCAGGCGCCCGGCGAAGGCGAAGATCGTCGTGCTCGACGAGGTGCCGCAGCGTCCGCACATGGCCTACCAGGTGCTCTACGCCGACCACTACCTCGAAGGGGGCGTCGCCGCGACCCTCCGCGACCTGACCCGCCGGGTCCGGGACGGGGGCGTGGCGGACGGCGCCCGCGTCGCGGCGCGGCGCGAGGCCCGGCGAGCTCGGCACGCGTCCGACACGGAGGAACTGGCCGACGGCGAGGCCCGCGCGGCCGACGGCGACGGGATCGACCCGATCCGGGCGGCCGTCGTGCTCCGCGAGCTGCTCGCCGACGACGATCCGATCATCGTGGACGAGACGATCACCCACAGCCGGTTCGTCAAGCGGCACCTGCGGCGCGGCACCCCCGACTCCTACTTCTACGTGCAGGGCGGCCTCGGCCAGGGCATCGCCGTCGCACTCGGGGTGAAGCTCGCCGCGCCGGACCGTCCGGTCGTCCTCACCGTGGGCGACGGATCGTTCATGTACAACCCGATCGTCCAGTCCCTCGACGCCGCGAAGACGCACGGGCTGCCGCTGCTGATCGTCGTCTTCAACAACCGCGAGTACCGGTCGATGAAGATGAACCACCTGCGGTTCTACCCGGACGGCGCGGCCGTGCGGACCGGGGACTTCCGCGGCGTCGACCTGTCCGGGCAGCCCGAGCTGTCGCGGTTCGCCGAACCGTTCGGGATGCACGCCGAGGCGGTCGAGAAGCCGGACGAACTCGCGCCCGCGCTGGACCGGGCGATGACAGCCGTCCGGGCCGGCACGACCGCCGTCGTGAACATCTCGGTCTCCCGCTGAACGAACGGAGCGAAACTACCCATGCCACCAGCGAAAGTCGTGGTCCCCGCCGACGACCTGAAGGGCTTCGTCGCCGATCTGTTCGCCCGCGCGGGCGTCCGGGCCGAGCACGCCGCCACCCTGGCCGACGTGCTGACCTGGGCGAGCCTGCGCGGCGTCGATTCCCACGGCGCCACCCGCGTTCCCCGCTACCTCGAGATGTTCGACTCCGGCGTCGCGAACCGCGACCCGGCGTCCGCATCGTGTCCGACGCCCCCGCGGCGGCCGTCCTGGACGCCGACCGCGCGCCCGGACCCGTCGCGCTGACCGCCGCCGCCGACGAGGCGGTGCGCGGGCCCGCACCAACGGGATCGGCGCGGTCGGCGTGCGCACCACCGTCCACACCGGCGCGATCGGCTACTACACGTCCCGGATCGCCGAGGCCGGGCTCGTCGGCGTCGCGTTCGTCGCCGGGATGCCGAACATGGGCTACACCGGCGTCAAGGGCGCCGCCGTGGCGACCAGCCCGCTGTCGATCGCCGTGCCCGCCGCCGGGCGCCCGCCCGCGCTGCTCGACATGGCGACCGCCCAGATCGCCCTCGGCAAGATCGCGCAGTACCGCAACGCGGGCAAGGAACTCCCCGAGGGGACGGCCGCGACCGCCGACGGCGTCCCCACCACCGACCCGAACGTCGCCGAGATGCCGCTCCCGCTGGGCGGCGCCAAGGGCGCGGGCATGTCGCTGATGTTCGAACTGATCACGAGCGTCCTGCTGGGCGCGCCCGTCCTGTCGTCCTTCCACGGCGAGACCCGGACGGCCGCAGGCACCGGCAGAACGCGCTGATCATCGCCCTCGACCCGGCGCACTTCGGCGGCGACGGCTTCGCCGCTGCGGCCGCCGCGACCCTCGGCACCGTCAAGGACCTGCCGCGCGCGGACGCCGGCACCGAGATCCTCTACCCGGGGGAGCGCGGCGCAGCCACCGCCGAGACCCGCGCCGCGAAGGGGATTCCGGTCTCGGCGAAGGTCTGGGGCGAGCTGCGGACGGCCGCCGACAGGCTCGGGGTCGCGCCCCCCGAACCGGTCGCCTGATGGCCGGGCCACCACGTCGCGGCGGGCCCCGCAATCCCGTCACCGCGGTCGGGCGGGTACCGGACGCGACGGCCACGCGGCCGCACCGCGGCGCCCCCCGCGTCCGCGTGTCGATCTCGGGCCACCGGCGGCCCGGCCACGACGAGGACCGCCGGCAGATCGCCGAACGCGCCCGGAACCGCGAGGTGGAACGGGAACGGGACGCCCGCTGACCCGCGTCCGGCCCCGGAACCCCAGAGCCCCGGGGCCGGACGCGACCGCCCCGGCCCGGCGGGTGAATGGGCGGCGGACGCGCGGGTAGCCCCGCGCTATGTACACCGCGAACGTCACACTCGAACTCGGAGACGCCGCGCTGCCGGGCGATCTGGCCCTGCCGGACCGTCCGGGCGGCGTGGTGCTCTTCGCGCACGGCAGCGGCAGCTCCCGGCACAGCCCCCGCAACCGGGCCGTCGCCGCGGGCCTCAACCGGGCGGGCATCGGGACCCTGCTCATCGACCTCCTCACCGCCCGCGAGGGCGAGGTGGACGACGTCACCCGGGAGCTGCGCTTCGACATCGGCCTGCTCACCGGACGGCTCATCGGCGCGATCGACTGGCTCGCCGCCGCGCCGCGGACGGCCGGAACCCCGATCGGGCTGTTCGGCGCGAGCACCGGCGCCGCCGCGGCCCTCGCCGCCGCCGCCGACCGCCGCGAGCACGTCGGCGCGGTCGTGTCGCGCGGCGGGCGTCCCGACATGGCGGGGACGGCGCTGGAACGGGTGAACGCGCCCGTGCTGCTGATCGTCGGCGCCCGCGACCCGGACGTGCTGCGGCTGAACGACGACGCCGCGGGCCGGATGCACCATGCGACGCACCGGCTGGAGGTCGTCCCCGGCGCGTCGCACCTGTTCGAGGAACCCGGCACCCTCGAACAGGCCACGGACATGGCCGTCCGGTGGTTCGGCCACTACCTGAAGCATCCCGTCACGGCATGACGACCCTGGACCTGGTGCGGGAGGCGCCGTTCCGGTTCCGGATCGAGCAGACCGGCGCGATGCGGGTGCCCGGCGTCGTTTTCGCCTCCAGGGAACTGCTGGACGCGGCCGACCGGGCGGTCGGGCAGGTCGCCGACGTCGCCGCGCTGCCGGGCGTGGTGGCGGCGTCCTACGCCATGCCGGACGTGCACTGGGGGTACGGGTTCGCGATCGGCGGCGTCGCCGCCACCGACCCGGGCGAGGGCGGCGTCGTGTCGCCCGGCGGCGTCGGGTTCGACATCTCGTGCGGCGTCCGGCTGCTCGCCGCCGACCTCGACGCGGCCGCGCTCGCGCCCGTCTGCCGGGACGTCATGGACGGGCTCGACCCGGCGATCCCGCGCGGCATGGGCCGGGGCGCGGTCTGGGACCTGCCCGGACGGTCCGCGCTGACCGGCATCCTGACCGGCGGGTCCAGGTACGCGGTCGAGCGCGGCCACGGCGACGAACGCGACCTGCTGCGCTGCGAGGACGCCGGGGCGGTCGCCGACGCCGATCCCGGACGGGTGAGCGAGCGGGCCGTCGAGCGCGGCGCCCGGCAGGTCGGCAGCCTCGGCTCGGGCAACCACTTCCTGGAGGTGCAGCGGGTCGCCGAGGTGTACGACCCCGCCGTCGCGGAGGCGTTCGGGATCCGCGCGGGGCAGATCTGCGTCATGATCCATTGCGGGTCGCGGGGGCTCGGCCACCAGATCTGCACCGACCACGTCCGGGAGATGGAACGGGCGATGCCGGGGCACGGCATCGAGGTGCCCGACCGGCAGCTCGCCTGCGCGCCCGTCGAGTCGCCCGAAGGCCGCGCCTACCTGGGCGCGATGGCCGCCGCCGCGAACTACGGCCGCGCCAACCGGCAGCTGCTCGCCCAGGCCGCCCGCGAGGTGTTCCGGCGCGTCGCCGGGGCCCGCCTCGACCTGGTCTACGACGTCTCGCACAACCTCGCGAAGATCGAGGACCATGTCGTCGACGGCCGCCGCCGGACCCTGTGCGTCCACCGCAAGGGCGCCACCCGGGCGCTGCCGCCCGGCCACCCCGACCTGCCCCCCGACCTGCGGAGCGCCGGCCAGCCGGTGCTGATCCCCGGGACGATGGGCACCGCGTCCTACGTGCTCGCCGGTGTACCCCGACGCGCCCGCGTTCGCGTCCGCCTGCCACGGCGCGGGCCGCGCGCAGAGCCGCCACCAAGCCGCCCGCGGCGTCGACGGGAAGAACCTGCGCACGACCATGGAGCGGGACGGCATCGCCGTGCGGGCCTCGTCGTGGCGCGGGCTCGCCGAGGAGCACCCGGGCGCCTACAAGGACGTGTCGTCCGTGGTCGAGGCCGCCGAGGGCGCGGGCCTGTGCCGCAAAATCGCCCGCCTCGTCCCGGTCGGCGTCGTGAAGGGCTAGCCGCCTTTTCCGTTGACCTGCGGCGTGTTGCCCTTATGGGCGCCCGGATAAGGGCAACACGCCGCAGGTCAACGAACTCGGCGGACTTAGACGTCGACCGTTACGGCGCAGGACCAGGCTCCGGACGCGGGGTCGGGGGCGAACCGCAGGCCGTGCAGGGAAACCGCCTTGGGCACCGCGCCGACCGCCGTCGCCTCGACCACGTCCCCGACCGTCAGCCGGGCGGTGAGACCGCCGCCGGACGGGACGAACGCGGCGTCCAGCACGATCTCGCCCTCGACCTCCAGCCGGAAGATCACCTCGTCGAGCACCGACACGAGGAGGTCCGCGTCGGGGCCGGGCGGCACGTCCAACTCGACGGTGCGCAGCCGCCGGACGCGCGAGACGTCCGCGAAGCCGTCGACCAGCCCGGTCACGGCCTCGGCGATGCAGAGCTCCCGGGTCGCGCCCACGCCTCGATCCGCAGGTCGGCCGTGTGCGGGACGCCCCGGTGCCCCCGCCCGGACGGGCCGCCGCGTGCCACGCGCAGCGCGTACCCGCGCCCGCGCGGGCGAAACCCGTCCCGCTGGGCGGGAACGCCGCACCCGTCCGGCGACCGGCGTGCCTAGCGTCCGGGGATGGAGATCACCGCCGCCGCCACGATCGAGGAACGCGTGGCCGCCCTTGAGGCCGTCGAACAGATCAAGACGCTCAAGTACCGGTACCTGCGGGCCTGCGACCACAAGGACGCCGACGCCTTCCGCGACTGCTTCGTCGCCGAGGGCGCGTCCATGGACTACGGCCCGACCGGCTCGTTCGACGACCGCGACGCCCTCACCGCCGTCTTCACGAACGTGGGCCTCGCCCGGGACGACGACGGGCGGTACGTCGTCCTGGACATGCACCACGCGATGCACCCGGTGATCGAGCTGCTCGGCGCCGGACGGGCGAAGGGCGCGTGGACGCTCCGGTTCCGGCAGGTCGACCGGGTCGCCGGCACCGAGGCCGTCAGCGCGATCGAGTACGACGACCGCTACGAGATCGAGGACGGCCGGTGGCTGATCCGCTCGTCCCGGGTGACCGTCCTGTGGCGCATCGCCCGCCCCCTGCCGGACGGCGTCACGTTCCAGGGCCGCTTCGCCTGACGCCCTGCGATCAGAGCCCGTCCAGGTAGCGGGCGACCGGGCCCAGCGTGAGCACGCCGCTGCCCGCGCCCGCCAGCTCGCCCGCCGCCGGGACGAGCGCGGCGCGGGCCCGCGCCAGCGCCGTCCCCGTCGCCCACCAGGGCCGCGGCCCGCGCCACCAGGCACCACATCGCCTCCTGCATCAGGTCGGGCGGCGGTTCGGGGACCCGCCGTCAGCGCGGCCGCCGCGTCGCCGTCCCGTCCCTCGGCCAGCAGGACGAGCGGCCGCGCCCACGGCTCGTAAGGGCCCCAATCCACCGGCCCGGTCGGCGCGGGCAGGCCGTGCGGGACGCGCACGCTCAGCAGCGCGAGGGGGAGCAGGCCCGCCTCCATCCCCGGCATCCCGGCGTCCGGCAGCAGCCCGGCGGCGTCCCGGTAGGCCGCCTCCGCCTCGTCCGGCGGAGCGCCGCCCGCGGCGAGCTTCAACGCCGCGTACCAGCGGGTGAACACCGTGACGAGCGGACGCTCGTGCCGTTCGGCCAGCCGGTCCGCGGCGTCCGCGTGCCCGTCGGCGGCCCCGAAGTCGCCCAGCGCGCTCCGCGCCTGCAGCCGCACCAGATGCCCGAGCACCTCGTACGTCGCCAGCCCGTTCCGCGCGGCGAGCCCGACGAGTTCCGCCCCGATGCGATCCCGTTCCGGGGCGAGGCCCGCCCGCCCGAACGTCTGCATGAACACCGCGTTGAGCGCGAAGCACAGCAGGGCGGGATCGTCCAGGCGCCGCGCGATCGCCTCCGCTTCCCGGGCCGCCAGCCCGCCGCGCCCGCCCCGGTCGCCGCGCCGCTCCAGCCCGACCGTCGCGAGGAGGCGCGCCCGCGTCGCGTCCCGTCCGTCCGGCAGCGCGGCCAGGGTCCGCTCGGCGGCCGCGACGACCTGGGCGGCCTGCCCCGGATCGTCCACCCGCGTCCAGATCGCCGGGACGTCGTAGAGGCCGATCACCCGCGCGGTCAGTTCGGGATCGCCCAGCTCCTCCGCCGCGTGCACCGCCTCGACCCGGTGCCGCCGCGCCGCGAGCAGCCCGTCGCCGCCGGTCACCGCGAGGTCCCGCAGCAGCCCCACCGTCGACTCCAGCCGCGACCGCGCCCGCACCGTCCGGTCGTAGGCGGCCGACGCCCGCGCCCACACCCGCTCCGCGCGCCCGCCGGGTCGAGCCGGTCCGCCTGCCGGAGGATGTCCTCCTCCAGCCCCCGCAGCCCCGGCCCGGGATCGATCCCGAGCTGCTCGACCAGCAGGCCCTTCGCCCGCCGCAGCACCGCGAGCGCGTCGCCCTGCCGTCCCGTCCGGTAGAGGGCCAGCGCCAAGAGGCGCCAGGCGTCCTCCCGCCGCGGGTGCGCGGCGGCGTGCGCGTCGAGGTCCGGAACCGCCTCCGCCGCCCGGCCCAGCTCCACCAGCGCCTCGGCGCGCCGCTCGACGGCGTGCAGCCGCAGCTCCGTCAGCCGGGACCGCTCGCCGCGCGCCCAGTCCTCGTCGGCGAAGTCGGCGTACGCGGGCCCGCGCCACAGCCCCAGCGCCTCGTCCAGCGCGGCGACCCGCTCCTCGTACGGCAGCGCGGCGGCGTCCCCGACCACGCGCTCCAGCCGCCACGCGTCCACCTCACCGGCCCGCAGCGCGTAACCGGGCCCCTCGGCGACAGCAGCGTCGCGGCGCGCGCGGCGGACGGTCCGGCTCCACGGCCCGCCGCAGCGCCGCCACGAACGTCCGGACGACGCCCACCGCGTCCGGCGGCGGATCGTCCCACAGGTCGTCGACCAGCACCCCGACCGGCACCACGCGCCGCCGCGCGACGATCAACCGCGCCAGCACCGCGCGGTGCCGCGGCCCCCGCAACCCGACCGCGTTCCCCTTGTCGTCCCAGGCCGCCACCGGCCCCAGCACCCCGAACCGCACCCCTCGGTTATAGCTGCTCATCCGATGCTCATTCACCCGGCCCAACCTGGAGGCACACCGAACGAAGGAGCTCACCGTGAAGATCGAAGGCTTCGACTACCACCGGATCCCCGTCGCCGACGCGTCCGTCTCAACACGGCCGTCGCGGGCACCGGCAGCCCCGTCGTCCTCCTGCACGGCTTCCCGCAGACGCACCTGATGTGGCGGCACGTCGCCGCCGACCTGGCCGCCGACCACACGGTCATCGTCCCCGACCTGCGCGGCTACGGCGACAGCGACAAGCCCGCCGAAACGTCCCCGGACACCTATTCCAAGCGGACGATGGCCGCCGACGTCGTCGCCGCCGCCCGCGCCCTCGGCCACGACCGCTTCGCGCTCGCCGGGCACGACCGCGGCGCCCTCGTCGCGTTCCGCGCGGGCCTCGACCACCCCGGCACCGTCACGCACCTCGCCACCCTCGACGTCCTGCCCACGCTCGACATGTGGGACGCGATGCACGGCGTCGGCGCCGCCGTCGGCTTCCACCTCTACCTGATGGCCCAGCCGCCCGGCCTCCCCGAGCGGCTGATCGCCGGTGCCCCCGACGCGTTCTTCGGCCACTTCCTCGACCTGTGGGCCGGTTCCCCGGACGCGATCCCCGCCGACGTCCGCGCCGCCTACCTGGCCGCGTGCCGCGACGCCGTCCCGTCGATCGTCGCCGACTACCGCGCGTCCGCGAACGCCGACGTCGCGCACGACCGGGCCGACCGCAACGCCGGGAACCGCCTCGCGATGCCCGTCACCGTCCTCCAGCAGGACTGGGGCGCCGCACTCGGCTACGACGCCGAGGCCCTGTGGCGTCCGTGGGCCTCCGACCTCGTGCACGCGACCGTCCCGTGGGGCCACTTCATGGCCGAGGAAGCGCCCGCGGAGGTCGTCGAGACCCTCCGCGACCTGCTCGCCCGCTGACCGACGGACCGTCCCGGGGCCGGCGACGTGGACGCCGCCGGCCCCGTCCGTCACCGAGTCAGGACTTCTGCGCGGAGGCGCCGACCGCCTCCTCATCGGTGGGCGGCTGCGCGTCTTCCGGCACGGCGTGCCGCTGCATCTCCCGGAACTGCAACGCGAACACCGCGTGCGACTCCTGCTTCAGCCCCTTGGCGAGACTGAACATCATGATGCAGGCCAGAATGAAGATCGGCAGCCCGATCACCGTGATGACCTGCTGCAAGGCCGCGATCGCCGCATCGCCCCCGAGGACGATCAGCGCCGCGGCCAGCATGCCCTCGGAGATCCCCCAGAACAGCCGCTGCCGCACCGGGCCGGGATCCTCGTCGCCGGAGCAGAGCATGTCCACGACCAGCGACGCCGAGTCCGACGACGTCGCGAAGAACAGCGCCACCACCACGACCGCGATGCCCTGGATCAGCGTCACCGCCGGGAAGTTCGAGAAGAACTCGAACATCGCCAGCGGAACCTGCTTCTCCTCGACGACCTTCTGCGTCAGTGCGCCTCCGCCGTCGCCGCCGATCCCGTCCAGCCGCATCGCCGACCAGCCGAAGATTGCGAACCACACCACGGTGAAGACCGACGGGGCCACGAGGACGCCGCCGACGAACTGCCGGATCGTCCGTCCCTTGGAGATGCGTGCGAGGAACACCCCCATGAACGGAGCCCACGTGACCGTCCAGGCCCAGTAGAAGACGGTCCAGCCGCCCTGCCATCCCCAGCCGCCGTCCTTGGTGTAGCCGGCCATCGAGTCGTTCCACAGGGACAACCCGACGATGCTCTCCAGGTACCGTCCGGTGCTCTCGAAGATCTGCCGCAGCAGGAAGACGGTGTCACCGAAGAAGAGCACGAACAGCATCAGCCCGACGGCCATCAGGATGTTGAGGTTCGACAGCCGCTTCACGCCCTTGTCCAGGCCCGCCACGATCGAGCTGACCGCGACGGCGGTGAGGACGGTGATCACAGCGACCCGGGTGCCGACATTGTCCGGCAGCGGAGTCAGGACCTCCAGGCCCGCCGTGATCTGCGACGTGCCCAGCCCGAGCGAGACCGCCAGCCCGAACAGGGTGCCCAGGACGGCGAAGATGTCGATCGTCTTCCCGATCGGTCCGTGGATCCGGTCCTTCAGGAACGGGTAGAACACCGAACTGACCCGCAGCGGCAGGTTGTACCGGTAGATGAAGAACCCGAACGCGAGGCCAGGCAGCGTGAAGATCGCCCACGTGTGAAGGCTCAGGTGGTACAGGGAGAAGTTCATCGCCTCCCTGGACGCCTCGACCGAGTGCGGCTCCACCCCGGCGTGCGGCGGCCCCGCGAAGTGCGAGATCGGCTCGGCGACGCCCCAGAACATCAGCACGGTCCCGATGCCACCGGCGAACAGCATCGCGAACCATGAGAGGTTCCCGTACTCGGGACGGCTGTCGTCCCCGCCGAGCCGCAGGTTGCCGTACCGGCTGAGCGCGACCCACACCAGGAAGATCAGCCAGACGGTCACCCCGAGGATGAAGAACCAGCCCAGATTGGTGACGATCCAGTCCCGTCCCGCGGTGAAGGCGTCGTTGATCTGCGTCGGCAGCAGCAGCACCAGGGCGAGGAACGTGACCATCAGCCCGGCCGAGACGAAGAAGATGGAGGGGGCCGTGTGCAACCCGAGCCTGCGGACCACCGCCGCGCCGCGCCCGCCCGCGGGGTCGCCCTTCGGATCACCTCTCGTTTCGGTACCGCCGTTCGGAGGGTTCGCCATACTTGACCTTTCGTGTGGAATTAACGGACAGTCGGCGATGATGACACCGATGGTTTGACGCGATCCATCCGAGGTCTCCACCCGAGCGACAGCGGAACCCGATCGTTACCACGAGGAAATGGTATCGAAATCGAAAATCACGTTTCGCGCTCCGACTACTGCAGTCGCAATGACCTTGTCAAATGCCGACGCCGCGGCCCCGTCGCAGGCGAGCCGGATGCCGCGCCGACCTCACGTCACGAGGAAAGGGCCGTGGTGTTGGAATTCCCCAATGAGAATTCGGGTTGCGGATCGAGGGTTCTAAGGTGCTCCCATATGGCGTTCCTTGCGCCGGGGGGAGCGGCAACCCTGCGGCGTCGCGGGTGTTCTAATGTCTTTTCCGGTGATCTCGGGGTGGGAGAGTGGGACGTGACGCAGTGGCTCATTGAGGTGGACCCGCCTTCTACGCGCGGTGCGGGGCCGACGTTCGGCTGGGACGACGGGTATGAGATATCGGTCGGGGTCGAGGCCGGAGAGGTGGTCGTGGCCGCCAACCGGGAGGGGCTGATCTCCCTGGCGCGCCATCTGCTGACCCTGGCGCAGGAGGGCGTTTCCCCCGGCGCGCACGTCCACCTGACCGCCGGGCAGGAGATCGACTCGTCCAGCGACCTGATACTCGAACGCCACTGACGACCCGTCGGGGTGCCGCATTCGCCTACGGCCCCGCCGCACCGGTCGGCTCTCGCCGAGGGCGCCGAGCCCCGTCACGCCCGCGGTCGGAACGCGGGAGCCCCGCCGGTTCCCGGCGGGGCTCCCGATCGTGCTGGGCGGCCGTTTCTGGGCGAGCCTCACCACCGTCGAGCGGGACGCCTTCCGCGCGGCGGCGACGGTCGCCCGCTTCTCCAGTGGAGAGATCCTCTGGCGCGAAGGCGAGATGGCCGACCACGTCTGGGCGTGTTCGGCGTACGGGACGTCGAGCTGCGGTCGCTCGCCGAGCGGCGGCCCCGGCACGGCAAGCTCCTGGAATGGTCCATCGGCGGTCGGTGGCACGCCCTCACCGGCAGCGCCGGCGCCGATCATGATGCGGGTCCTGCTCGCCCGCCGGTTCGTCCGGCTGCTCGCGCGGGGCGTCTGGGAGACCGGCGACGAGTCGTGGCGCGCGCCGATGGCGCGCCTCGCCCGCGGGCTGGTCCCCGAACCGGCCGACGAGCTTCCGGACGAGGCGGTGGAGCACGTGACGGCGCTGACCGCGGTCTGCATGGGGCTGCTGCGCGGCGGTGTGTCGCCGACCGGCGGCGGTCCGCACGACCTGCTCGCCGCCCGCACCTGGGACGCCGTCCGGGTGCGGATCGCGGGGGCGAGGCCCGAACCGGCCGGGAGCCTCCTCGTCCCGGCGCGCGTCGCCCGCGCGCGCGTCCTCGGCCGCGGGGAGTACGAACGCCTGGTGGACCTCGCCGCCGATCCGCTCGCTCCGGCCATCGACGAGTTGGCGGCGGAGAGACTGGACGTCGAGCACGACGCGGGGCTCTACCGGGTGACCGGGAGCTTCGGCAACCCGATCCCCGTGGCCGGTCGGGTCGCCACCCGGCTGGGACGGCACGTGGACACGGTGCTCGTCCACGCGGTCGGCGACCGCGGAGCCGCGTTCGTCGCCTGGCGCCGCCCCCACCTCGTCCTGGCCAGCACGCCGACCTGGCGCGGCTGGCGGGTGTACCGCCTGTCCGGGCTGGTCACCCCCGAGACGCGGCTGAGCGGCGACGGCGGCCCTCCGGCCATCGGGCTCGTCGGCAAGCCGGTGCGGCTGGAGGAGGTCCCGCCCGAGGAGGCGCGGGACGTCCTGACGACTGATCCATCGCGCGTCGACGACACGGACGGCTTCCGCTGGTGGACTCGGGCGAGCCTCCGGGCCGACGAGAAGCACCGTTTCGACGATGCCTGGGTTTGCCTGCGTCCCGCCCTCCGCCGCGGTTCTCCGGAAGATTCGCCACGGTGCCGCTCCGGTGCGATCTCGGCTGCGGCACCGAGGACGTGCTTCTCGTGCGGCAACGACCGCATGGGCGCCCGTCCCCGTCAGGCGTCTGGTCGCAGGCCCTTTTCGACGAGGTCGATCAGGTCGTGCACGGCCGGGCCGGCGAGGTCGTCGGGGAGTCCGCGCAGGGGGCCGTCGATGAGCAGGACCGCCAGGCCGTGCACGCACGACCAGACCAGGAACTCGGCCCCGGGGCGGCGTTCGGAGGGCATGAGGCCGCAGGCGAGCAGGTCGTCCAGGGCGGCGCCGAGCAGTTGGAACGGGGTCAGGCCGCCCTGTCCGGCGGAGGCGGCGGCCTGGGCTCGGGTCATGTCGTCGGGGACGTAGAAGGCGGCGCGGAAGAGACCGGGTTCGGTACGGGCGAAGCGCAGGTAGCCGGTGCCGACGGCGCGGAAGCGGGCGCGGGCGGCCCGGGCCGGATCGTCGGCCGGGGCGAGGGCGGCGAGGTCCTCTTCCATGGCATGGGCCAGTTCGGCCATGGCCTGGAGGGAGATCGCCTGTACGAGGGCGTCGCGGTTGGGGAAGTGCCGGTAGGCGGCGTTGGGGGCGACGCCGGCCCGCCGGGTGGCCTCGCGCAGGGCGATCGAGTCCGGGCCGCCCGCGCGGGCCAGTTCGGTGCCCGCCTCCAGGAGCGCCTGGTGCAGGTTGCCGTGGCGGTAGGTGTCGCGGGTGGGCTTGCCGGAGGGCTCGGGCATGACCGTGACCTTTCAAGTGGACAGCGTCCACATGAGTATGCCATGATCCTTCCACGCTCCGATGTGGACGGCATCCACATAGCGTTTTCCCTGTTCAGGAGGTATTGGCATGAGCCGGAAGATCGTGGCTGGGCTGTTCGTCTCGCTGGACGGAGTGGTGGAGGCGCCGGAGAGGTGGCACTTCCCCTACCTGAGCGAGGAGATGGGCGCGGCGGTGGGCGGGATGTACGCCGAGGCCGACACGCTGCTGCTGGGCCGGGTCACCTACGAGGCGTTCGCCGCGGTGTGGCCGCACCGGACCGGAGAGATGGCCGAGGCAATCAACGGCATCCGCAAGGTCGTGGCCTCCACGACCCTGGATCGGGTCGCATGGCACAACTCCACCCTGATCGAGGGCGACGCGACCGTGGCGGTCAAGGAGCTCAAGGACCGGCCCGGCGGGACGATCGCGGTGTCGGGCAGCGTCGGCCTGGTGCGCATGCTCCTGGCCGCCGGTCTGCTGGACGAGCTGCGGCTGCTGGTCCACCCGTTGGTGGTCGGCACCGGCATGCGCCTGTTCCCCGAAGGGACCGCGCCGGTCCCGCTGGAGCTGGCCCGCTCGGCGACCTTCGCCAACGGCGTCCTGGACCTGACCTACCGGCCCGCCTGATCCACCCCCCTTCGAGAGAGAACGGAACACACCATGAATGTTCAGATCAAGGTCGAGACCAAGACGCTTCAGGTGCCCGGCGCGCGCCTGCACTACGAGGTCCGGGGCGCCGGGCCGTTGCTGCTGATGATCCCGGGCGCGCCCGCCGACGCCGGCGCGCTGGCCGGACTGGCGTCCGTGCTGGCCGACCGCTACACCGTGGTCACCTACGACCAGCGCGGACTGTCCCGCAGCACCCTGACCGGGCCGCCCGCCGACACCGACGTCGCGGTCTTCGCCGACGACGCCCACCGGCTGCTCGCCGCCTTGGGGGACGAGCCCGCCCACGTGCTGGGCAACAGCGGCGGTGCCCTCACCGCCCTGGCCTTGGCCGCCCGCCACCCCGAACAGGTCCGTTCCTTGGTCGTGCACGAACCGCCGCTGCCCGAACTGCTGCCCGACCGCGACCGGTGGCGGGCCGCCTTCCAGGACGTGGGCGACACCTACCGCGACCACGGCGCCGGGGCGGCGATGGGCAAGTTCATCGCCACCGTCGACGGGGAGAACGCCGCGCCCCCGGCGATGCCCGACCCGTCCCAGATGCCGCCCGAGGCGCTGGAGATGATGGGCCGCATCCAGGGCAATCTCGACTTCTTCCTGTCCCACGTGCTGCTGCCGGTACTGCGCTTCACACCCGACCTCGACACGCTGCGCGAGGCGCGGGTGCCGGTCGTGGTGGGCGTCGGGGCGGCCTCGGGCGACGGTGTCCCCGCCCTGTCGGCCCGTGTTCTGGCCGACCGGCTCGGGGTCGAGCCGCTGGCCTTTCCCGGCGACCACCAGGGACTCGCCCTCGACGCGGCCGCCTGCGCCGACATCGTCCACACCGAACTCGTCCGCACGGCCTGACCTTCACCGGCAGAAACGGAGTCTGAACATGACCGCACCGGCCAAGGGCGACCCCGCCAGCTATTTTCCCTCGATCGAGACCAAATACGGGCGTCCCGTCCAGGAATGGATAGACCTCATCGACGCCTCGGCCCTGACCAGGCACATGGAACTGGTCTCCTGGCTCAAGTCCGAGCACGGCCTCGGGCACGGCCACGCCAACGCCCTGGTCGCCCACACCCTCGCCGGCCGGACGTAGGCCGGACGGCACGGGCGCGGCCCGGTACGCGCAGCAGGTCGCGCGAAGAACTGCAGGTCGCGGTGGCCGTCGCCGTTCTCGGCGGTCGCCGTGATCTGCTCGCGGAGTTCGACGGGAGTCCGCTGCATTAGCATCGCGGCATGAAGTCGTCGCGTGTGCAGTCGTTCTTCGCCGGGGTGCTGGTCGCCAACGGCGCCCCCCATTTCGCGAGCGCGGTCAGCGGTCGCGAGCATATGACGCCGCTGGCGGGAAGGGGGTCGGGCGCCGTGACCAACGGGGTTTGGGCGGGTCTCAACCTCGCCGGTGGCGTGGTGCTGCTGCGGCTGGCGCGGAAGGGGAAGGACGAGCCCCGCTGGGATCGCGATCTCGTGGCCTTCGAGACGGGTTATCTCGCGTTCGCTTCGTGGATGGCGCTCTCGGAGCGGTTCTTTCCGATGAATTCCGAATAAGGCGCCGCCGGAAAATCGTTTTGGAGTCGCCGGAGCGTCGGGTGATGATGACAGGCGATGACTATTCGGTTGGCGGGCGGCGTGGTGGCCGCGCAGCAGTGCGCGTGGGTTCCGGGGGCGGCGGGGCCGGAGCGGGTGACGAGCCCGGACGCGCGGCCCGGCGCCCGGTCGTGCTCGGCCCGGAGGGCGCGCCGGACGACGAGGTCGCGCGGGCCGTCGCCGCGCTGCGGCTGCTGTTGGCGGACGCGGCGCGTGGCGGCGGGCGCGGGCGTCGATCTCGGCGGGGGATTTCGGTCCGGACGCCTCGCGGTGAGCGCGGCGATCAGCGCGACGCGGTGCTGGCCGCGCTGCGGGCCGTCGGCGTGCGGGACGCGCGGCGCCTGGGGGACCGGGCCGCGGTCATGGTCGCGCTGTTCGGTCCGGCGGCCACCAAGCGGGTCGGGCCGCGGCGGCGCGGGCGGCCGAGGAGGGACGCTGGGACGCGCTGCATCTGGCGTCCGCCGCGAGCGACGTGCTCGGCCCCGAGCAGCTGGAACGGGTGCTGGAATTGGACGCGCCGGAACCGGTGATCCCCGGGACGCCGCCCTCCGCGCTGGGCGAGGATCTGCGGCGCGTGCTCGACGCGGTGCCGCGTCCTCGCAGGCTGGACCTCGTCCTCGACCTGTGGGGACGGGTGGTGGACGGGCGGATCGAGGAGGCGCGCCGGGCGCGCCGCCAGGCGACGCAGTCCCGCCGCGATCGCATGGCGGACCTGATCGCGCGGCGCAGCCATTTCGCGGACGAGCGGGTCCTGCGGCATCTCCGGAGCGAGCGGCCCCCGGACGTGTCGATGGGGGAAGTCGCGCGGTGGGTGCCGCCCGACTCGTACTGGCACACCGTGCTGTGCGGGCTCGTCGTCGACGCGCTCGCCGCGACGGCGCTGCTGCGCACGGCCGTCGCGGTCGCCGACCACGGAATCGAGGAGGGGCTGGCCCGGTCCGCGAAACTTTTGGACGCGGTCGTCCACGAGGCCGTCGACGACGCGACGGTGTACGACGCGCGGCGGGTGCCGGGGCTGACGGGGCTTCCGGCCCGGCCCGGCGCCTACGTGCGGGACCTGCTCCGGCAGGTCGGGAAACCGGAGGACAGCAGGCTCATCGGTTACGTCCGCCCGCGCCTTGCGAGCGCGCGGGATTACGCGCTGGTGACCGTCCGCGACATCGTGGAGATCCTCGACCGGGACGGCACGCGCGTGCCCGGGCCCGCGCTGCGGGGCTGGGCGGAGCTCGGGCTCGAAGACTGGCGGCGGCGCGCCGGGTACGGCGGCGTGCGCCCGCCGGAGGAGTGGGAGGGCATCGGGCCGTGGGCGGAGCGGATGCTCGACGGCGAACCGTTGTCGGCCCGGGTCGCCGCGGCCGGCGGGGACGCCGCGGCCGTCGAGGTCATCGGCGACTTCCTCTGGTACGTGGACCTGATCGACGCGCTCGCGCAGGTGCACGGCCACGACCGGGCGCAGGCCGAGCAGGGCACCGGCGAGCCCTGGTACACGCACGAGGTGGAGCCCGCGCCGGAGACGGGCCCCGGGTACGAGTCGGTCACGCGGGCGGTGTCGGGCACCGCCCGGCTCGTCGCGTTCGGCGGGGCCCCGCCCAAGGGCGTCCGGACGTGGCCCGAGCTCGTGGACGCGCTGCTCGCCGGGACGGCCGTGACCGAGGTCCTCACGGGCGGGTTCGCGATTCCGGCGCCGCTGGCCGCGCTGGACGGCGCCGAGGTGGGCGGCCACCGGGTCAGGTTCGCGCGCAACGCGCGGGACCTGTCCGATTGGGGCGACTACATGGGCAACTGCATCCTGGTGTACGCCGACGACGCCGAGTCCGGGACGTCGGTGCTGGCGGGCCTGTACGACTCCGGCGGGCGGATGGTCGCCAACGCGGAGCTGGTGCCGCTCAAGCCCGCGGCGCGCGGCTGGAGCGTCGCCCAGTTCGAGGGACGGTTCAACCAGAAGGGGCCGAGGGAGCTGGGCGAGGCCCTCCGCCGCCGGATCGCCGCGATCCCCGGCGCCGGGCGCGCGGAGCCCGAGCCGGGCGAGGCGCGCGGACGGCGGCGCGCCGCCC
>NZ_MKJY01000121.1 GCF_001942465.1 Actinomadura sp. CNU-125 | reverse complement strand
CAACCCCAACCGCCGCCCGGCTGACCCGCCGAAGGGCGAGCCGGACCATGCCCGCGCGTGAGTCTCCTTCAGGACGTGCGGAGATCTTCGCCGGGTTCGATGGCGGTGGCCTTCCCGCCGACTTTCGGCGGGAGTACGTCGGTGATGGACGGAACCACGCAGTCGGGCAGCGTTGCGGCGCACCGGAGACCGGGCGGCAGCCGCCGCCTCCGGCGCGCAGGCACCTGCACGCAGCCGACCGGACGTCGAGATCGTCGCACCGACGCCGTCCGCCCCACGGGCAGGCCGGATGCGCCACGGGCGCGGGCTCCCGGTGTTCACGGGCGTGCGGGCTTGCCGGGAGCGAGGCGGGGCCGGACCTCTCCGCCTGCGGTTGGTCAGGAGGGCGGGTCGGTGTCGGGGCCGCGGAGGCGGCGGGGGCCCAGTTCGGGACGCGGGCCCAGGGGACGTTCGAGGCGGAGCGTCACCTCGCGGACGGCGGCGCCCGAACCGTTCGCGACGACCGGGTTCAATTCGAGGCGGGCGACCTCGGGGAGGTCGAAGCCGAGGCGCGACACCCGCATGACCAGTTCCTCCAGGGCCGATACGCGGACGGGGTCGGCGCCGCGGTGGCCGAGGAGGAGCGGGGCCGTCCGGATCGCGCGGATCAGCTCGGCGGCGTCGACGTCCGAGAGCGGCCCCAGGCGGTAGGCGCGGTCGTCCAGGAGCGCGGCCGTCTCGTCGGCCAGGCCGAAGGAGACGACGGCGCCGAACGACGGGTCCTCCATGGTCACGATGCGGGTCGGGACCCCCTCGTGCTCGCCGGGGTCGACCTCGATGCCGTAGCAGGCGAGCAGCTCGGCGGCCTGGGCGGGGGTCGCGTGGACGGGCGCGCCGGAGTCGAGCCAGCCCTCGACGAGGGTGCGCGCGCGGCGGCGGTCGGCGCCCTCGAAGTCGGGCATGTCCCCCGCCGGGCGGCGCCGCCACTGGGCATAGCGGATCACGTAGGCGAGGGCGCGGACGGCGTCTTCGGGCGCGGGGTACGAGGGGACCGACCCTTCGGCGGCCGAGCCGTCCGGGCCCGTGACCCGCAGGTCGGCGGGCATGCCCTCGGAGCCGAGGTAGGTCGCCACGACCGGTTTGGGGCTGGCCGCGGCGAGGCGGAGGATCTTCTCGGGGACGCGCAGGTCGTAGCCGCCGATCGTCGGCGGGGTGAACAGTGCGACGACCGCGTCGACCGTGTCGTCCTCCAGCGCGGACGCGAGGCCCGCCTCGTAGTCGTCGGCGTCGGCGCGCGGGCCCAGGTCGATGCGCGGCCGGACCTGCAGGCCGAGCGCCGTCGCGGCGTCCTGCGCGAGCAGCCCGAGGGAGTCGGAGTTGTCGATGATCGCGACGCGGTCGCCGGCGGGGAGCGGCTGGTACGCCAGGAGCTGGGCGACGTCGAACAGTTCGGAGAGGTCCTCCACCCGGATCACGCCCGCCTGTTCGAACAGGGCGCTGACCGCGTGGTCGGGCAGCGTGAGCGCGCGCGCGGCGTGCCCGATGGGGACGCCCTGGGTGCTGCGTCCGCTCTTGACCGCCACGATGGGTTTGCGGCGGCCGAGCCTGCGCGCCAGGCGCGCGAACTTACGCGGATTGCCGAGCGACTCCAGGTAGAGGAGGACGGCCTTCGTGGCCGGGTCCTCCTCCCAGTACTGCATGAGGTCGTTGCCGGAGACGTCCGCGCGGTTCCCCGCGGAGACGAACGTGGACAGCCCGAGGCCGCGTTCGGCCGTCCGCTGGAGGATGGCGATGCCGAGCGCGCCCGACTGCGAGAAGAACCCGACCGGACCCCTTCCGGGCATGGTCGGGGCCAGGGTGGCGTTGAGGCGCACTTCCGGGTCGGTGTTGGCGATCCCCAGGCAGTTGGGGCCCACGACCCGCATCCCGTACGCGCGCGCCATCCGCACGAGTTCCTCCTGGCTCGCGCGTCCCTCCGGTCCCGTCTCGCCGAAACCGGACGACACGACCACCAGCCCGCGGACGCCCTTCGCCGCGCACTGCTCGACGACCTCGTGGACGGCGTCCGCGCGCACCGCGACGACGGCGAGGTCGACGTCGTCCGGGATCTCCAGGACGGACGCGTACGCGCGGACGCCCGCGACCGCCGTGGCCGTCGGGTGCACCGGGTACACCGGGCCGCTGAAGTCGCCCGCGAGCAGGTTCCGCAGGACGGTCTGCCCCACGGTGTGCTCGGCCCGGCTCGCGCCGATCACCGCGACCGACCCCGGGAACAGCAGCCGCTGGATCGACCGCGACTCCGCCCGGTGCTCGCGGGCCGCCATGACCTCCATGGACGTCTCGGTGGGTTCCAGGTCGAGGACGAGCTCGATCACGCCCTCCTCGAACCGCTGCTCCGCCTGGTAGCCCGCCTCCCGGAACACGCGCGTCATCCGCCGGTTGTCGGGCAGGACGCTCGCGACGAACCGGCGCACGCCCCGTTCGCGGGCCGCCGCCGCGATGTGCTCCAGCAGCACCGCGCCGATCCCGCGGCCCTGGTGGGCGTCCTCCACGAGGAAGGCGACCTCGGCCGTCGCCGGGGGGTCGGCGAGCCGGTCGTACCGGACGACCGCGACCATCTCCTCGCCGATCGTGGCGATCAGCCCGACGCGCCGGTCGTAGTCGACGCCCGTGAAGTGCTCGACCTCCCGGTCGGTCAGGTACGGGCGCGGCGAGAAGAACCGGTAGTAGATCGACTCCGGAGACAGCCGCGCGTAGAACACCCGCAGGCGCTCGGCGTCGTCGCGCCGGATGGGACGCAGATGGGCGGTCCCGCCGTCGCTGAGCACGACGTCCGCTTCCCACTGCACCGGATAGTCCTCGGTCACGTAATCGAGGTTAAGGCACGCCGCGGCGGCGCCCGCGGTGGGGAAAAACACGGCTTCCTTGGTTTCGCTGCGCGTTCGAGACCTAATCGGGCCACCGAAGCTGTTAACGTCGACCCCACGCTCAGGATGCGCTCGCGCGGGCCGTGTTGATCGAGGTGATGACTCCATGACGCGCGTGGTCGTGGTCGGCGATCTGATGACAGACACCGTGGCTCGTGCCGCGTATCCCCTGGCCAAGGGGAGCGACACGCCTGCCGCCGTGACGACCCACGGGGGCGGTTCGGGCGCCAATGTGGCCGCCTGGCTCGCCGTGGAGGAGGTCGAGGTCGCCTTCGTCGGCCGCCGCGGCTCCGACATCGCGGGCCGGAACCGGGACATGGAAATGATGGGGTACGGCGTCGACGCGCGCCTCGTCATGGACGCCGAACGCCCCACGGGCACGTGTGTGGTGATGGTCACCCACAAGGGCGACCGCACCATGCTGTCGGACCCGGGTGCCAACGGCGCGCTCCTGCCCGAGGACATCGAGCGCTGCGCCGACCTGTTCGTCCACGGTTCCCACATGCACCTCTCCGGCTACTCGCTGATCAACGAGGGCTCCCGCAAGGCCGCCATCCTCGCGCTGGACATGGCCCGCAAAGCCCAGATGTCGGTGTCGGTGGACGGCGGCTCGTTCTCCCCGCTCAAGCGGATGGGCGCCGAGCCCTTCCTGGAGTGGACGCAGGGCGCCCGGCTGCTGGTCGTGAACGCCAAGGAGGCGGAGGTCCTCACCGGCCGCGACACCCCCGACCAGGCCGCCAAGGTGCTGACCGCCTGGTACCCGCAGGTCGTGATCAAGGACGGCGCGGACGGCGCCATCTGGTACACCAACGGCCGTCCCGAGCCGGTCACCGTCGCCGCCGAACCCGTCGACAAGGTCGTGGACGGCACCGGCGCGGGCGACGCGTTCGTCGCGGGGTTCCTGCCGTCCTGGCTGGACGGCAAGCCGCCCGCCGACGCCCTCACCGCGGGCTGCCGCCTCGCCGCCCGCGCAATGCGGCACCTCGGCGCGCGCCCCACCCTCGACGTCGTCGACAACCAGATCTGACGCCTGCCGCCCAGGCCGCCGCACGCCGTGCGGCGGGTCAGGCCAGCGGCGTGTAGGTGCGGACGTCCTCGCGGACGGCCTCCCACAGGCGGTTCAGCGGGTGGTCCGCGCCGTACCGCTCCAGGTCGGCACGCCGGACGAACGCGCCGGTCATCAACTCCGCGCGGGGCTCCATGTCGTCGTCCAGCCCGATCGCGCGCAGCTCGACGGCGTCCGGGGCGTCCCGTCCGGCCATGCCGCGGCCGATCGACCCGGTGACGATCATGCAGCCGCGGACGAACCCGGACCGCAGCAGCGACAGCCCGTAGTGCACGTCGTCGATGTCGGCGACGACGTTCAGCCGCTCGCGGTAGTTGGGGCCGTACCAGGTCGCCAGGAGGTCGGCGACCAGGCCGGCGGGCGGCAGCACCAGCGGGACGCCGGGCAGCCGGCTCGTCCGCACCGGCGTGCCGGGCAGCTCGCGCTCCGGCAGGTTCGTGAGCAGCAGCGCCTGGCCCCGCGCGTACTCGACGACCTCGTATTCCTTGAGCCGCCGGTCCCCTTCCGGGGTGCTGACGATGCTGCCGCACACGAGGTCGACCTGGTTCGTCTCCAGCCGCGACCACACGTCCTTCGTCCGCACGTGCGCGACCTTGAACTCGACCTCCCGTTCGCGGAACTCCTCCGACAGCCGGTTCCAGGCCCGGGACACGATCGGGAGCGTGAACTCGGTCGTCCCCACGGTGAGCATCCGGCCCAGCCGGCGCCTGCTGCGGTGCACGGCCTCCAGCCAGCTCTCGAACGTCCCGCGCGCCAGCTCCACGGTCGTCTCGCCGGTGGGAGTGAACAGGAAGTCCTTCCCGCGGCCCTGCCGGACGGTCAGCACCTCGCCGCACAGCGCCTGGCTGGTCCGGTTCAGCGTGTCGAGCTGCTTCTGGACGCTCGACTGCTCGCGTCCGAGGGCCCGTGCGGCGCGCAGCGCGGACCCGGTCTCGTGCACGACGAGGAGCGTCCGCAGCTGGTCGAACGTCATGTCCAGCAGTCCGGGCGGGCAGTCGAGAATCTCGTCGGGGGGCACGGGACCGGACATTACTACCTGCCACCGCGCACCCGCCGAAATGGCCTCCCGCACACCCCAACGGGAATTGATGACACTTCCCCTCCAACTAATCTCTAGATGTTCTCCCAAACAACTGGACAGAGTTTTCTAACCTCTAGAACACTTTCATCTCGCCCGTCCCCCGCCGAGGAAGCACCGTGAGCCGACCGACCTCTCCCCACGCCGCCGCGTCACCTCCCGGACGCACCGGCGGCGCTCCCGGGCGCGTCCCGGCGACCGTCCTCGCCGGGACCGCCGCCGGGGAGGCGGCGCACCGCTCCCGGCACCGATGACCCCCGTTCGCCGCGGCTCTTCTCCGCCGCGGCGCCGGGTCGGCCGTCGGCTCGTGCGCGGGCCGCGCGCACGGGCCGACTCGGTTGCGCCGCCCGCGCCGACAGGGCGCGCGGGCGGCCCGCAACCCCTCCACCCCGGCCCAACCCCACGATGGCCCACACCAGCCCCACCCCCCAGGCTCCGCACCCACTGGTACGGCCCGCGAGTGTTCACGCCCACGTGGTGCCTTCTGGAGGCCAAGCCCGGCAGCGGACTGTGGCAGGCCCGGCCCAGCATTTGGCTGCTGGCCAGGCCCAGGCCGGTGGTGGGTTCTGGCGAACCAAGCCCGGCAGCGGGTGCTGGCCGGGCCCAGCCCCGATCGTCGGTAGTGGCGAGGCCAGCCCGGCAGTAAGTCCTGGCGGGAGCCGCCCGGCCCGGCACCGGCCCGGCAGCGGGTGCTGGCCGGGCCCAGGTCGATAGTCGGTTGTGGTGGCCCAGGCCGGTGGTGGGTTCTGGTCGGCCTAGCCGGTGCCGGGTTGTGGTTGGTGGGTGGACGGGTGCGGGTGGCGGGTCAGTTCGGGGTGGCGAGGGTCAGGGGGAGGACGGCCGGGGCGCCCGCGTGTCTCAGGAGGCGGACGGCGACGGTCATCGTCCAGCCCGTTTCGATGCGGTCGTCGACGAGGAGGACGGGGCCGGGCGCTTCGGCCAGAGCGGCGGCCACGGGGTCGGGCAGGGCGAGGGCGTTCCAGACGGAACGGAGCCGCTGGGCGCTGTTGTGGCGGCGGGGCACGGGCTCTCCCACGGGGGCGAGTTCGCCGAGGTACGGAAGGCGGCCGATCTCGGCGATGCGGTGGCCGAGGCCGGTGACGAGGCGGGGCCGTGAGCGGGAACCGATGGTGACGACGCCGGTGGGGCGGGCGGACCAGTCCCAGGCGGCGAGGACGGTGACGACCGCGTCGAGCATGTCGGGGGGAACGTCGGTGTCGCCGGCGGCGAACAGGTCGCGGAGGCGGTTGCCCCAGCCGACGTCGGTGAGACGGCCGAGGGCCCGTCCGGTCTCGGCCTGCTCGGCGGGGGCGATGCGGCCGGAGACGCCGAGGTCGTCCTTGACGGCGGTCGGCCACATGCGGCGCGGCGGCAGGTCGACGCCGGGACGGTTCAGGCGGTCGCGGGCGCGGGCGGTGCTCTCGGCGGCGACGTCGGCGGACCTGTGTTCGCCGGTGCAGTTGTCGCAGCGGCCGCAGGGTGCGGCGCCGGGGTCGTCGAGACGGCGGCGGAGGAACTCCTCCCGGCAGCCGGTGGTGGTGATGTAGTCGAGCATGGCCTGCTGCTCGCGGCGGCGTTCGGCGGTGACGCGCTCGTAGCGTTCGCGGTCGTAGGCCCAGGAGACGCCGGTCGCGGTCCAGCCGCCCTTGACCCGGCGGACGGCGCCGTCGACGTCGAGGACCTTGAGCATCATCTCCAGGCGGGAGCGGCCGAGGTCGACGCGGGGTTCGAGGGCGCCGAGGGACAGGGGGCGGCCCGCCTCGTCGAGGACGCGCAGGGTGTCGCGGACGATGTGTTCGGGCGGGAACGCCATGCTCGCGAAGTACTCCCAGATCTCGCGGTCCTCCCGGCCGGGGAGGAGGATCACCTCGGCACGGTCGACGCCGCGGCCCGCGCGGCCGATCTGCTGGTAGTAGGCGACGGGCGACTGCGGCGCACCGACGTGGACGATGAACCCGAGGTCGGGTTTGTCGAAGCCCATGCCGAGCGCGCTGGTGGCGACGAGGGCCTTCAGCTTGTTATCGAGGAGATCCTGTTCGGCCTGGAGTCTCTCGGCCTGTTCGGTCTGGCCGGAGTAGGCGGCGACCTCGTGCCCGCGGTCGCGGAGGAACGCGGCGATCTCGTGCGCGGCGGCCACGGTGAGCGTGTAGATGATCCCGGAGCCGGGCAGCCGGTGGAGGTGCTCGCCCAGCCAGGCGATGCGCTGCTCGGCCGTCGGCGGCGTGACCACCGACAGATGCAGCGACTCGCGTTCCAGCGGCCCGCGCAGGACGAGGGTCTCCCCCGGAGCGGCCGATGCCGGGCCGCCGCCCGCGTCCGGTTCGGTGGCCGACGTCGGGTGTCGGGTCTGTTCCGTGCCCGCGAGTTGTTCGGCGACGTCGTGGGTGACGCGGGCGTTGGCCGTGGCGGTGGTGGCCAGGACGGGGACGCCCGGTGGCAGTTCCGCGAGGAGGGTGCGGAGACGGCGGTAGTCGGGCCGGAAGTCGTGGCCCCAGTCGGAGATGCAGTGGGCCTCGTCCACCACGACCAGACCGGCTCCGGCGGCCAGTTGGGGTAGGACCAGGTCGCGGAAGTCGGGATTATTGAGCCGTTCGGGGCTGACGAGCAGGACGTCGACTTCGCCCTTCTCGACCTCGGTGAAGACGGCGTCCCAATCGTCGGTGTTGGCGGAGTTGATCGTGCGGGCGTGGATCCCGGCGCGTTCGGCGGCGTCGATCTGGTTGCGCATCAGCGCCAGGAGCGGGGACACGATCACGGTCGGGCCCGCCCCGCGGGCGCGCAGCAGGCGGGTGGCGACGAAGTAGACGGCGGACTTGCCCCATCCGGTGCGCTGGACGACCAGTGCCCGGCGGCGCCCGACGACGAGGGCGTCGATCGCCGTCCACTGGTCGTCGCGGAGCCGCGCATGATCGCCGGCGAGGGCGCGCAGGATCCGTTCGGCCTCGTCGCGCAGGTCACTGGGAGTACTCATGCACCCTTGGTATCAACGATGCGATGACCGTCACACCAGAACTTGGTTCTGGGGATAACCCCCGTGGACGTCTCAGACCTCGGCCGTGGGTAGCCTGCGGACGAGATCGGATCTTGCTGGAAGGACACAAGCGCGGAAATGAGCGCGACGCAGCGCCCGGAGGCCCCGGGCGCGGTGGAACGGCTGCGGCAATCCGCCGCGGCGGAACGGCTGCGGCGAACCTGGCAGGTCCTGATGGACGGGACGCCGCCGGAGCCGCCCGAGGAGGAACCCGGCGAGGTCGTCGATCCGCGGGCCCTCGATCTGGTGCTGCGCGTCGGGGAACTGCTGCTGGCCAGCGGTGAGACGACCGAACGGGTCAACGAGGCGATGCTCGGCCTCTCGGTGGCCTACGAACTGCCCCGCGTGGAGGTGCAGGTCACACTGACGAGCCTGCTGGTGTCCGCGCATCCGGGCAAGGGCGCGACCCCCGTGACGGCGGCGCGCGCGATCCGCCGCCGGACGCCCGCGCACTGGCGGCTGACCGCGCTGCACGACCTCGTCCAGCAGGCGTCCATCGGGATGCTGGAGCTGGACGCGGCGCACCGGCGGCTGGCGGAGATCAAGCGCGGCCGCGGCCCCTACCCGCCGTGGATGATCGTGCTCGGGCTGGGCCTGATCTCCGCGTCGGCCAGTGTGCTGTCCGGCGGCGGGCCGCTGATCGCGCTGACCGCGTTCGCGGGGACCGTCCTCGGCGACCGCGCCGCCGCGTACCTGGCCCGCCGGGGCATCGCGGAGTTCTTCCAGCTGACGGTCGCCGCCGCGATCGGCGCGACGGGCGCGGTCCTCGTGGTCGTGACCGGCAGTCCGGGACCGGCCGCCTCGGTCGTGACGGGTGTGATCCTGGCGCTGCTGCCCGGACGTCCGCTGGTGGCGAGCATTCAGGACGGCATCACCGGCGACCTCGTGAGCGCGGGCGCGCGCGTGCTGGAGGTGTTCTTCATCATCGCGGCGCTCGTCGCGGGGCTGGGCGCGGTCGTCTACATCGCGGTCAATTTCGACGTGGCGATCGACGTGCGGCATCTGCCGAAGGCCGCCGAGACGCTCGACTCCGTCCAGATCCTCGCCGCCGCGGCCGTGTCGGCGACGTTCGCGGTGTCGCTGGCCGCGCCGCGCGCCGTGCTGATGCCGGTCGCGCTGGGCGGCGCGCTGATCTGGGTGCTGTACGTGCTCATGCGCGGCTGGGACATGCCGCCGGTGCTGGCCTCCGCGGTGGCCGCCACGGTGGTGGGGACGCTGGCCAACCTGGTCGCGCGCAGGCAGGGCGCGCCCGTGATGCCCTATGTCGTCCCGGCGATCGGCCCGCTGCTGCCCGGGACGCCGCTGTACCGGGGCATGGTGGAGCTGAACACCGGGTCGCCGCAGGACGCATCCTCAGCCTGATCTCCGCACTGTCGATCGCGCTGGCGCTCGGCGCCGGGGTGAACCTCGGTGGTGAACTCGTGCGGGCCTTCCAGCGGGTCGGCCTCACCGCGTCCGGCCGCTGGGCGCGGCCGGCGGCCCGCCGGACCCGCGGTTACTAGCGGGGCCCGGTTCTGTCGGTGGCGGGCGCTACGTTCTCCGCATGTACCGACAGGGAGACATCCTGATCCTGCCCGTGGCCGAGGCGGACGTGCCGCCGTCCGCCCGGGCGCTGCCGCCGGCCCCGCGCGACGGGCGGGGCCGCATGGTGCTGGCGCTCGGCGAGGCGACCGGGCACGCGCACGCGCTGGCCGCCGGGACGCTGCTGCGCACCACCGACCCGCGCACGCCCGACCACCTGCACCTGCCGTCGGGCGGGCGGCTGGTGCACGAGGAGCACGCGGCGATCTCCCTGCCCAAGGGCTGGTACCGGGTGATCCGCCAGCGCGAGTACGTGCCGGGTTCCGTCCGGGTCGTGGCGGACTGAGGTGGCGGGCATGGTGACCGAGACTTCGCGGCCCGCGCACTTCGTCGTCGGCGACTGGCAGTCGGCCGCGTTCGCGGCGGTGCCCGCCGACCGGGCCCGCGCCGAGGCGGGGATCGCCGCGGCCTACACGGCCGCCGGGCTGCCCGCCCCCGAACGTGTGCTGTGGGTGCCGTCGCCGCTGCGCGGGGCCGTCGCGGCGGCCGTCCTGGCCGGCACGAGGAGGCGCTGCGCTCGGGACGGTGGACGACCGGGTCGAGGAGGCCCTCGCCGACCTGGGCGAGCACGCCGCCGCCGGACGGGCGGGCGCGAGCGTCCGCGACACCGTGCGGACGCGCCCGTGGGAGGCCGAACGGGCCGCGGCGCGTCGAACTCGGCGCGCAGGGGTGGCCGCGGGCGTGGGCCGACACCGGCGGCCTGCTCTGGGAACAGGTGCAGTCCCTGGTCACGGCGGGTGCGCGGCGCCGTCGGCGCGGCGGCGGCGCCGACCCGGACGCGGCGATCGTCGCGCGGACCGGGCCGGGTCGCTGCTGCGCGCCGCCACGCTCGACGCGGTGCTGGGCCAGCACGACGCGCCGTGGCTGGCGCTGCTGGAGACGCTGGGGCGGCTCTCGGGGGCCCGCTGTCCGGCCTGGCCGAGGTCGCCCGCGCGGCGGGCTGGTGGTGGCCGTACGAGCGGCTCGTGATCTGCTGCGAGCGGCCCGCCGAGCTGTACCGGGACGAGCCGGGGCGGCTGCACCGCGGCGACGGCCCGGCGCTCGCCTACCCGGACGGGTTCGCGCTGCACGCCTGGCGCGGCATGCCGATCCCGCCCGACTTCGTCGCGTCCCTCACCGACCTGACCGCCGAGCGGATCCTGCACGAGGAGAACGCCGAGCTGCGCCGGGTCATGCTGGAGATCTACGGCTACGACCGCTACCTGGCCGACACCGGGGCGAAGCCGGTGCACCAGGATGAGACTGGCGTGCTGTGGTCGATCGACCTGCCGTTCGACGAGCCGGTGGTCATGGTCGAGGTCGTGAACTCCACCCCGGAGCCGGACGGGACGCGCCGGACGTACTACCTGCGCGTCCCGCCGTCCACGCGGACGGCCAGGGAGGGCGTCGCCTGGACGTTCGGCGTCGCCGAGGCCGACTACCGGCCCGAGAAGCAGACCTGACCCCCTCCCCGAGACGGCCGGTCTTCCGGTCCCCCTGGCGGGCGCCGTTGGCAGCACTTCCCCAGTCGCCAACGGGCGCCCGCCGCGTCACGCGCCGAGCAGGGCGGGGATGCGTTCGAGGACGCCTCCGGCGAAGGTGTCGTAGAGGCCGAGCGGTTCGAGGTGGACGTAGCCGATGTGGCAGTCGCACGTGTCGAGGGGGCAGGGGCGCGGGGCGAGCGCGGCGCGGAAGGTGCCGTCGTAGAGGTTGCCGAGGACGGACGGGACGAAGTGGCAGCGGCGGACGGTGCCGTCGCCGTCCACCGAGACGACGGTGTCGCCGGTGCGGCAGGCGCGGCCCCGGCTGGGGTGCGGGTGCCGGCTGACCGGGAAGAGGGGGTCGATGCCGGTCCACTCGTCGGCCTCGGCATCGTCGTAGACGCGCCCCTCCGCAGCGTTGACCCACAGGTAAGTACCTGCGGGGAGGTCGGCGCGGAGGCGGCGGGCGGCGTCGAGGTGCTCGGGTTGCCCGACGATGCCCACGCTGAAGCGGACGCCGCGCGCGCGCAGATCGTGGCACTTGCCGAGGAACCGGTCGTAGGGCGTCTGGCCGGGATGGTACGTGGCCCACAGGGCGAGGCGGGACGGGTCGGCGTCGGACGTCCAGGACACGCGGTGGCTGAGGTTCGTCTGGATCGCGACGCGCTCCACGTGCGGGAGGTGGCTCAGTTCGACGAGGGCGCGCCGGTACCAGGAGCGGACGAGACCTTCGCCCCACGGCGTGAACAGGACGGAGACCGGGTGGTCCTGGGCGGCGACCCAGGCGGTGAAGCGTTCGAGGGCGGCGCGGTCGGCGCGGAGCTGCTCGGGCGTGTCACGGCGCTTTGCGAACGGGCAGTACGGGCAGTCGTAGTCGCAGCTCTCCAGGGGGCCGCGGTAAAGGATCGTCAGATGGTCCATCAGCGGGCCTCGTAGGAGTCCATGAGGGACTGCACGGATCCGGAGAACAGGGCGGGGCCGATGGCGTCGGAGTGGGCGAGGCCCTCCGGGGTGAGGCGGAGGTTGTCCGGGGACGGGTCCAGCCAGCCGCGTTCGCCGAACGTGCGGAGTTCGTCCGGGAAGTGCGCGGACGGGTCGCCGCCGAAGCGCGCGCGGTAGGGGGCCAGGTCGAGTCCGTCCGCTTGCAGGAGGGACTGGACGAGGTGACGGCGGCGGCGTTCGTCCTCGGTCATGGTGAACCCGACGCGTGCGGTACTGAAGTCGGGTTCGCGCACGTAATCGTCGATGATCCCCCGGACCTGGGACGCCCCGACCGCGTACTCGAACGAGTAGTGCATGCGGGTCGTGTATGAGCGGGCGCCGCAGCCGAGGCCGACCATGCCGTCCGTCTGGCAGCAGTACTCCGTCCCGTTCGCGGACGCCCCGGGCAGGCGGAACATGCGCATCGACACTTGTTCGTAGCCCTCGGCCAGAAGGTGGTCGCGTCCGAGCCGGTAGAGGGTGAGGCGCTGGTCGTCCCAGTCGTGGGCTCGCCGTCCGAGTCCGGTGAGCGGACGCACGTACAGGGGGTAGAGGTAGAGCTCCTCTGGTCGCCACGTAAGAGCGGCGTCTAGGGAGTGCATCCACGTCGCGGGGGTCTGGCCGTCGATCCCGTAGATGAGGTCGATGTTCAGGGTCGGGAACCCCACCGCGCGGATCCGGTCCAGTGCGGCCTCCACCTCGGCGCGCTTCTGCGGACGGACGGCCGCGCGCGCTTCCTCGTCGATGAAGCTCTGCACGCCGATGGAGATCCGGGTGGTGCCGCGTTCGGCCAGGACGGTGAGACGGTCGGTGGTGGCGGTCGCCGGGGACGTCTCGACACCGAGCGAGCCCGACCCGAATCCGGGGAATCGTCCCGCGATGTCGCAGAGCCGTTCGAGTTCGGGCGCGGTGAGGTAGGTCGGGGTGCCGCCGCCGAACGCCGCCGTGGCGAACGACGCGCCGTCCAGTGCGTCCAGGACGGCCGTGGCCTGCCGGTCGAGCGCGTCCAGGTAGGCGCCGGTGAGCTCCTCGGGCGCGCCGGTGCGGGTGAACAGGTTGCAGAACCCGCACCGCATCTCGCAGAACGGGACGTGCAGGTAGAGGAACAGCGCGTCGAGCGGCTCGCCCGCCCACACGTCCCGCAGGGCGGGTGCGGGATCGAGCGGACGGTAGGCGGTCTTGTGGGGGTACGCGTAGACATATCCCTGGTAGGGGGACACGTCGGGCACGGTGCTTGCTGCGGTCACGATAGAACGAACTCTCCGTACGGAACGGTCCACACGACCTCGTGGCCGATGCGGTGCCCGGTGTGGCCGTCCTCCCCGTACGCCGTGCCGTGGTCGGAACAGACGATGACGAGGCAGGGGCGGCGCATGAGGGCGAACAGACGCCCGATGCAGGCGTCGACGTGGCGCAGGGCGGCGGCGTGGCTCGCCCGCGTGTCGCCGTCCGCGCGGGACGCGCCGTCCAGGTAGAACCAGTTCGGCTGGTGCAGGGACGCCACGTTGACCAGCATGAACAGCCTGCGGTCGGCCGGCAGCCGGGCCACCACCTCGGCGGCGCGGCCGATCTGCGCGGGCAGCGCGTCCGGGGCGGTCACCCCGAACTCCGGTTCCCAGTGGCTCTCGGCGAACAGCGACGGCAGCGCGGACCCGAGCGGGGTCTGCTTGTTGAAGAAGCCGACGCCGCCGATGCAGGCGGTGTGGTACCCGGCGGCGGCGAGGCCGGACGGCAGGTCTGCGGCATCGAACGTCCAGGTGCCGGGCGCGGTCGTCTCGCTGCCGGGGAAGGCGCCGCGAACGGGCGGGGATGCGGGCCGGGCTCGGCGGGGGTCGGCAGGAAACCGGCGAGCATCGCGGCGTGGGCGGCGTAGGTGAAGCTGCCGGGCGTGTGCCGGCGCTCCCAGCGGCCGTCCGGCAGGTACCGGACGAACGTGGGCGTCTCCCCCGCCGCGGCGAGTTCGGCGGCCACGTCGTACCGCAGGGTGTCGAGCGTCACCAGCAGCACGTCGTGGCTACCGATGATCCGGTTCATGTCACGCATGGGCGCCGCTCCCCGCGAGGACGGCCCTGATCTGCGCGGTGTAGGTGTCGACGCCCTCGGCGGGGCCGCCCGGGAAGCCGGTGAGGCGCGGCAGGAGATCGCCGAACGCGTTGACCTCGCACACCGCGAAGCTCTGCATGCGGCTCAGCACGAGCAGGTCCACGCCGACCATCGGGCTCCCGGGGAAGCACGCGGCCGCCCGCGCGCACACGTCCATGGCCTCATGCCAGCCGTCGTCCCCGAGCGCGCGCCGCACCTCCTCAAGGTCTCCTCTGGCGCCGCCCAAATGCAGGTTGGTCATGGGGTGGCTGCTCGTCCGGACGACCGCGTGCGCGGGTTCGCCGCCGATGACGACGACGCGCAGGTCGAACGTCCGCCCGCCGATCGACGCCTTCGGCACCCACCGCTCGACGTGCAGGCCGTCCGGCGCGAGCGCGTCGATCAGCGACGCGACCTCCGGCTCGGTGAGGTACGTGCGGACGCGGAGCGAGTTGCGCAGCCCGTCCGGGGTCGTCGCCGCCGAGGTGATGGCGCGGATCCGGCCGCCCGGCGCGGTCTGCAGCGCCACGACGCCGGACGCCGACGAGCCGTGCGCGGGCTTGACGAACACCCGCCGCTCCTCCGCGTCCGTCATCGCCTCACGCAGCGAGGCGTAGTCATGGACGGGCGCGTCGGCGGTGCCGAACGCGGGCGGGACGGGCACCCCGGCGGCCAGCATCCGGGCGTGCGACAGCCGCTTGTCGAACATGACGGCGATGTCGTCGATGTCGCCCGCGATGCGGGCTCCCCCCGCCGTCGCGGCCGCGCCGATCCGGACGAGCGCGGCGGTGAACGTCCGGTACCAGCGGGCGCCGCGCCGACCCGGGTCGGGTCGCCGG
>NZ_MKJY01000120.1 GCF_001942465.1 Actinomadura sp. CNU-125 | reverse complement strand
CACTACCTGCGGAATCTTCTGACGAAGGTGCCCCGGTCGGCGCAGCCGTGGGTGGCGACGCTGGTGCGCACCATCTTCGACCAGCCCGCCGCCGAAGAGGTCCACGCCCAGCACGCCCGGGTCGTCGATTCGCTGGCCGCCAAGCATCCGGACGCGGCCGAGCACCTGGACCAGGCCAGGCCCGACCTGCTGGCCTTCACCGGTTTCCCCCGGCAGATCTGGCGGCAGATCTGGTCCAACAACCCGCAAGAGCGGCTGAACAAGGAGATCCGCCGCCGCACGGACGTGGTCGGGATCTTCCCCGACCGGGCCGCGATCGTCCGGCTGGTCGGGGCGGTTCTGATGGAACAGACCGACGAGTGGGCCGAGGCCCGCCGCTACATGGGCCTGGAGTTCCTGGCCAAAGCCCGCCTGCGCGTCATCGAGGACACACCCGACCCCAAGATCGACCAGCGAGAACTGACCGCTTAACCTGCAGAAACAGGATCACGCGGAGATCAACTCTTACACCACTCCGCTGGACGTGACCTTGTGGGGTGTAGGTCGAGCGCCATCGCTTCTTGATCGTTTACAGCCTGCTCGCCTGCGTCGGCATCCGCGACTACGCTCGCCGCTCCGCCCGCTCCGCCCGCACCGTCCCGCCCGACGTCGCCCGCTTGGCCGAACTGGCGCGCCGACGGCCACCGCGCTTCACGTGCAGGTCGAGAGCGGCGTGATCGACTACGACCAGACCATCGCGTCGATCTGGCCGGAGTTCGGCGTGCGGGGCAAGGATTCGTTCACGGTTCGCGACGCCCTCACGCATCGCGTCGGCCTGGCCGATCTCCCCGGCGACGCCGCCCCGAGCTCTTGGGCGACTGGGAGTGGATGACGGACCGGTTGGCGCGCTCGGCGCCGAGCGACGATCCGGCCCGGCGCAACACGTATCACGCACGAACGTGGGGCTACGTCGTCGGAGAGATCGCTCGGCGGGTGGACCCGGCGGGCCGGTCGTTCGAAGATCTCGTGCGCGACGAGGTCCACGAGCCCCTCGGCGTCTCGGGGGTGTGGCACCGGCTTCCCGGCGGTGCGGAGGACCGCCTCGCCGTCATGCGGGGCGACATTCTCAGCGGTGAGCCGATGACGTTCACGGTCACAGCGGATCACGAGATCAACACCCCCGAGTACCGGGATCGGATCGACCCGAGCGGTGCGTGGGTGACCGCGCGAGAGGCCGCACGATTGTGGGCCGTGTACGCCCAGGGCGGTGAGCTCGATGGAACGCGGCTGCTTGCCGCCGACCGCATCGCGACGTTCCTCGATCGTCGGGCGTGCGCCTTCGAAGCCGGATCGATCGCCGGTCCGCGAGCGGTGATCGGGGCCGGCGGACTCATGGTGGGCGGCTCGGTTCCCGCCCGCCACGAGGTCCTGGGGTTCGGAGGCGGCCGCGTCCTGTGGCACCCCGGAGCCGGCGGAGCCCTCGGCTTCGCCGACCTGGACGCGGAACTCGCCGTCATGATCTGCCACAACGAGTTCTTCGACGAACGCCACCACACCCGTCACCCGTTCGCGCCGCTCGTCCGTGCGGTCTATGCCGACGTGGCCGGATGACGGCTGTGTTGAGACGGATCGCGATGATGCCTCTTCGGAATCCCTGCGAACCGCAAGCCTCGTAGGAAGAGGCTTGCTTGTGGTGGTGAGGGAGGCGGGCATGATGCCGGCGTAGCTGCGGACTCCGCCGGCGCCCACGGCGACGAGGCTGGTGCCGTTGCGGGCGTAGCTGGTCAGGGCGGGTTGGGCGATGGAGGTGCCGGGGCCGAGCAGGACGCAGCTGAGTGCGGCGGCGGGAAGGTGGACCCGTTCGGTGCCGCGTGGGGTTTCGACTTGGGCGCAGATGCCGAGGTCGCGGCGGGCTCGGGTGCTTCGGATCCGGTGGTTACGCCGTTCGTAATGGCGGGGTGGTGGTTGCGGGACGTCGTCCTCCTCGACCATCCGCGTGATCGTCACTTTCGGGAGGACGCCAACCGGGTCCGGTCCCTCGGTGTTGGCGTACTAGGCATCCTTTGCCGGTGATCCGGAGTGGCCGAACATGGTCCAACGGCTCTCCCCTTCTGGTTCCACGCTCGTTCGCGGGGTGATCGGCGCGGCCGAGCGTTCCGACCTGCCGGTCGAGAAACCCGCGCCCACGGATCGAGGCGTACTCGATCGCGGTCTCGGTACGTCACGGGGTGTATTCGCCGAGTCGCCCGTGGGGGGATGCGCACGCGGAAAGGGGGCGGCGATCGTAACGGCAGAGCGAGAAGGAGAAGCCCATGAAGCACCCCGGAAGCACCTCGCGATCGTCACTGCTGCTGTTCGCCCCGGCCGTCGGGATCGGGGTGACGCTGGCAGGTGCGCCCGCCGTGCACGCCGCGCAGCCCCGGACGGAGCCGGTGGTCGGCTGGCTCCACCGGCATGCGGACCCACTGCGGACGGTCGACCCGGCGGTGCCGCTGGACGACCTGGCGCCGCTGCGGCGGTCGATCGGGGACGCGGCCGTCGTGGGGCTCGGCGAGTCGGTGCACGGGGCGGCCGAACTGAGCAGGCTCAAGCACCGGACCCTGCGTCTCCTGGTCGAGCGGATGGGGTTCCGGTCGATCGCCTGGGAGGTGGACTGGACGATGGGGGTCCGGATCGACGCGTACATCCGTGAAGGCGAGGGCGACCTGAACGCGCTTATGAGCGAGATCCTCCCCTCCTACCGGACGCGCGAGGTGGCCGACGTGTTGCGCTGGCTGCGCGACTTCAACGAGGGCCGCGCGGACAAGGTGCGGTTCGTCGGCGTCGAGTACTTCCTCACGCGGCCGCAGGCCTACGACGCGGTCGAGGCCCACGTGGCCGCGGTGGCCCCCAGGCGGCTTCCGGAGGTCCGGCGCCACCTGGACGTCATCAAGCCACCGCCCGAAAAGGACATGTGGCAGTACATCGAGTGGTACGGCAAGGTGGGGGACAAGGACCGATACACCCGCCACGCCCGCGAGCTGCGCGCGCTGGTCGCGGGCCTGCCGCACCGGCCGGACGACCGCGCCCACGCGCTGGCGCTGCACCGCGCCCGGCAGATCGTGTACTTCTACGAGCACTTCGGTCTTCCGGAGCCCGACAGCCACGCCTACCGGGACGCCCGCGCGGCCCGGAACCTGAAGTGGTGGCGTGGCCTCACCGGCGACAAGGTCGTCTACTGGGCCGCGAGCCCGCACACCGCCAACGCCCCGAAGCTGCGTATCACCAGGCCGCCCCAGCAGGACATGCGGTTCGCGAGCGCCGGTTCGTACCTGCGCCGCTGGTACGGCGGACGGTACCGGTCGATCGGCTTCACCTTCGACCACGGCACGGTCAGCACCGGCGGCGGGACAGCCGTCCTGCCGCCGCCGGCGCGCGACTGGTTCGAGCGTCCCTTCGGCAAGGTCCGCACCGCCCAGTTCACCATCGACCTGCGCGAACCGGCCCCGCCGCCGGTGCGCCGCCGGCTGGACGCGCCGATCGAGACCCGCGGGCTGACCCATATCGGGTCCGGCTCGTTCATGTCCGGCGGCACCCTGCGCCAATGGTTCGACGTCGTCGTCCACCGCCAGGTGGTGACCCCCGGCCGACCGGCCTGACTATGGGTCAGGCCCGCCAGGGACGCCTTGTGGAGGGTGTTGGCGGCGAGGCGCTCCGCGTCGACGAGCCGGCCGTCGCCGCCGTCGGCGAGCATGGGGTTGGCACCGCATCTTCGCCGGGTTCCGCCGAGTGGTCGGCTCCTCAGCCGAAGAATTCGGCGATATGGCGGATCGCGCGAGATCATGTCTGCGGCCCGGTGCCGGTCAGCGCAGGCGGAAGTCAGCTCTCGCCGTTGAGCATGTCGGCGGTGAGGACGTTGCCGCCCACACCCCAGCCGCCGTCGACGACCTCGTCGACCAGGACGACGGTGGTCGCCCTTGCCCGCTCGCCGTAGATGTCAGCGAAGAGATCCGTGGTGCGCTCGATGATCTCCTTTTTGTGCGCCTGGGTGATGGTGCCCGCGGGGACCTTGAAGCCTGCGAATGGCATGGTGGTTGCTCCTTCAGGAAACTCGATTGTTAGATGATTCCGCCGTTGGCGCGGATGACCTGGCCGTTGACCCAGTGGCCTTCGGGCGAGGCCAGGAAGGCCGTGACCTCGGCGATGTCCTCGGGGGTGCCCAGCCGCTCCAGCGGGGCCTGCTGGGCGAGTCGATCGATGGTCTCCTCGTCCTTGCCGTCGAGGAAGAGCGCGGTCGCCGTCGGCCCCGGTGCCACGGAGTTGACGGTCACATCGCGGCCGCGTAGTTCCCTCGCCAAAATCAGCGTCAACGCCTCGACGGCTCCCTTGCTCGCGGCGTAGGGCCCGTAGGTGGGGAATTGAAGCCCCACGACCGAGGTGGAGAACGTGATGAACGAGCCGCCCGCGCGGATCCGGCGGGCGGCCTCCCGCGCGACCACGAAGGTGCCGCGGATGTTGGTGCGGTGCAGCTCGTCGAGGACATCGAGATCGAGGTCGGCGATCGAGGAGAGCGCCATCCGTCCCGCGGCGTGGACGACCACGTCCACGCCGCCGAACTCCCGCTCCGCGGTGTCGTAGACGTCGGCGACCGCGTCGGGGTCGGCGACATCGGCTTGAACGGCCAGTGCCCGCCCCCCGGCCTTGGTGACCTCGTCGACGGCGGCGCCTGCGGCGGCGTGGTCGCCGGCGTAGGCGACGACGACGGGCAGTCCCCTCCCGGCCAGTTCCCGGACGACGGCGCGCCCGATGCCCCGGGAGCCGCCCGTGACGATCGCGACCCGGGAGGCGGCGGGCGGCGCGTTGCTGTCTGTCTTGCTCATGCCCCCACCGTTCCTCGGACGGGCGCGGCCTGCCAGAGGACGGTCAAGGTGGGGACGGCGACCCCTGTGTCCGGGCTACGGGCGGGTGCAGACTGGAGGACATGAACACTCCGAAGTACGCCCAGCTGGGAGCGTTCCTGCGTTCGCGGCGGAACCGGATCCGTCCGGCCGACGTCGGTCTGCCCGCAGGCCCGCGACGCCGCGTGCCCGGACTGCGGCGCGACGAGGTCGCCCAGTTGGCGGGTGCCTCGGTGGAGTACTACATCGAACTCGAGCGGGGCGCGGGCGCGCAGCCGTCGGAACAGATGCTGGCCGCGCTCGCCCGCGCGCTGCGGCTCGCCGACGACGAGCGGGACCACCTCTACCATCTGGCCAACCGTCCGGTCCCGATCCATGGCGGGGCCGTCTCCCACGTTCACCCGGGCATGCTCAGCCTCCTGGACCGCCTTTCCGGTACACCCGCGCAGATCATCACCGACCTCCACGTCACCCTCGTGCAGAATCCGCTCGCGGTGGCGCTGGTCGGAGACCACTCGGGATTCCGGGGCCGCGACGCCAGCCTCGTCTACCGCTGGTTCACCGACCCGTCCACGCGCGACCTCTATCCACCAGAGGATCACGTCACCCACACACGCGCCTTCGCCGCCGACCTGCGGGCGGCCGCCGGGCGCAGGGACGGCCGCGACACCGAGGCCACGTCCCTGATCGACGCGCTCCTCGCCGCGTCCGCCGAGTTCGCCGAGGTGTGGGCCGAGCACGACGTCGCATTCCGCCGTACCGACCGCAAGCGGATCGACCACCCCGCACTCGGACTCATCGATGTGAACTGCCTCAATCTCTTCAGTGAGGACGGCCGACAGCGGCTGCTGTGGTTCACCCCGGCCATCGGCACCGACAGCGCCGACCGCCTTGAGCTACTGGGCGTCCTTGGAACCCAGGACCTGTCCAACGCCACCGACGGCGCGTTCCAGTGAAGCCTGGTCCTGTTGCACCCTGCCCGATGGTCGCTTCTCAGACGCCTCGGTGCCGTCCCGTCGGTGCGCAGGTAGGCGCGGACGAGGGTTCTCCGTCCGTCGACGGTGACGCGTCAGGTCCGGAGCGGTCGCCTTCCACTGCGCGCGTCGCTTGCGGGTGTTGCTCCTGTTCGGGGACGGCCATGGTGCGGGTGCCGTCCCTCGCTCGGCGGCCACCGGGGTCGAAGCGCCGCTAGGTGCGCCGGTGTCCGGGGATGACCAGGCAGAACAGGGCGCCTGCCGCGAGAAGGCACGCCGCCGCCAGCAGGCCGGCGTTGTATCCGGCGCTGGCCGCCGCGGCCGATGAGGGGTCGGCGGCGTGGCCGGTGACGGTCGTGGCGAGCGTCCCGAGCACGGCGAGGCCGAAGGCGCCGCCGACGAGCCGGAAGCCGTTGAGCAGCCCGGACACCATGCCCGCGTCCTCGGCCGGGACGCCGGTCGTGGCGGCCGAGCCCATCGCGACGAAGCTCGCGCCGATCCCGACGCCGGCGACCAGCGACGGCCCGAGGACGTCGGACCAGAACGTGCCGCCGGGGCCGCCGAGCCCGAACCACGCCATCCCGGCCGCACCGACCAGCCCGCCCCCGACGAGGATCGCGCGGGGGCCGACGCGGGCGAGCGTCCGGGTCGCGGCGATCATTCCGGCCACCGAGCCCAGGCAGAACGGCAGGAAGGCCAGGCCCGTGCTCAGCGCGTCGAAGCCGAGCACCCGCTGCATGTGCAGCGAGACGAAGTAGAAGCTCGCGAGCTGGCCCGCCGTGATGAGGAACCCGAACACGTTCGCGCCGAGCACCGCGCGGTGCGCGAACAGCCCGAGCCGGACGAGCGGGTCGGCGGCCCGCCGTTCCGCCAGGACGAACGCGGCGAGCACCGCGAGCCCGGCGGTGAGGGCGCCGAGCGTGAGCGGCGCCGTCCAGCCCCGCGAGTCGGCGACCGAGACGCCGAGGACCAGCAGGCTCATGCCGGACGTGGCGAGGACGGCGCCGAGGACGTCCGGGCGCACGTCGCGGCGCGCCCGGTCGGCGGGCAGCCGTGCGGCCGCGAGCAGGCCGAACGCGGCGATGGGCACGTTCACCAGCAGCACCGCCCGCCAGCCGAGGGTCTCGGTGAGGACGCCGGACGCCACCACGCCGACGGCGCCGCCCGCAACGGTCGCGCCCGCCCACAGTCCGAGCGCCCGCGCCCGGGCGGGTCCCTCGGGGAAGTGCGCGGTCACCAGGGCGAGCGCGACCGGGGACGCGGCGGCCGCGCCGAGGCCCTGCAGCGCCCGGGCCGCCACCAGCGGCCAGCCGGTGGTCGCGAGGCCGCCCGCCACGCTGGCGAGCGCGAACAGGACGAGTCCGGCGGCCAGGACGCGGCGGCGGCCGAGCAGATCGCCCGTCCGGCCGCCCGCCAGGAGGAAACCGCCGTTGACGATAACGTAGGCGACGACGACCCAGTTCAGGGTGCTCGCGGAGAGCCGGAGATCGTTCTGGACCGCCGGGAGCGCGACGTTGACGAGCGACAGGTCCAGCGAGACGAGGAACTGGACCGTGACGACGCAGGCGAGGATCCAGCCCGCGCGCCGCACCGTGCCGGGCCCCCGATCACCGTCCTTCGGGGGCGGCGCCACGCCGGACGCCGTTTTCTCCGAGCCGTCGGGATCGTGTGCGGGACCAGGAGCCATGACGCCTCCGTCTCCAGATTTGTTCACTGTACAAAAGGTTTGCCTAACCTAACCTTCAGGTGGGGGCATTGGGAAGAGGGAACGATGAGCCCTGCAACGGGACGGGACGATCCGCGGCGCCGGCCGACCGGGACGCGCGGGCCTCGCAGCGCCCGTGACCAGCGGCCGCTGACCGCCGCGGAGATCGTCGAGGCGGGCGTGGCGCTGACGGCCGAACGCGGCCTTTCCGGCTGGTCGCTGCGCGACCTGGCCGCGGCGCTCGACTGCTGGCCCACCGCGATCACCCACCATGTCGGGGACCGCGGGGCGGTGGAGATCGCGGTGGTCGACGCGATCCTGCGCCGCGCGCCGCTGCCCGGCGCCGAACTCCGGTGGCGCCCGTGGTTCCACACGCTGCTGACGTCCTTGCGGCCGGTGCTGCTGGCCCACCCGGGGGTCGCACGCTGGCTCGGCGTGGCGGCCCCGATCGTCCCGGCCGCCACCGCCATCATCGAGGAGGGCGTCGGCCGCCTCGGGGCCGCCGGGTTCGGCGACGAGGCCCCCGCCGCCTACGTGACGCTGCTGAACGCGGCGGTCCACCTGATCGCGGCCGAGGACGAGCGCGACGCCGCACCGAAGCTGCGCGCCTCCATCGCGGCCCGTCTCGCCGGCCTCCGCGACGACCCGTCCCGTCCGGGGGCGGCGGCCCTCGCGACCGCGCTCACCAGCGGCTGGGAACGCGACCAGATCTTCGCCTACATGCTCGACCGGACGCTGGACGGCGTCGAGGCGCGGCTCGCCGCGGTCCTCGCGGACGGTCCGCGGTGAGGTAGCGGACGAGCGGCCGGGGGCACGCCCGTCAACGCGCTCGGCCGACGGGCCTCCATGCGGCGGAGCGCAGGAGGCGCAGGCCGTTGAGCGCGACGATGACGGTGGAGCCCTCGTGTCCGGCGACGCCGAGCGGGAGCGGGAGGGTCCCGGTCAGGTCCCAGGCGACCAGGACGGCGATGAACGTTCCGGCGATGACGAGGTTCTGCTTCACCAGGCGGCGGGCGCGGCGGGACAGGTCGACGGCCGCGGGGACGGCGGCGAGTTCGTCGCGGACCACGATCGCGTCGGCGGTCTCCAGCGCGAGGTCCGATCCGGCGCGTCCCATCGCGACGCCGGTGTGGGCGGCGGCCAGCGCGGGGGCGTCGTTGACGCCGTCGCCCACCACCAGGACCCGGTGTCCTTCGGCTTCGAGTTCCCGGACGGCGGCGACCTTGTCCTGCGGAAGCAGCCCCGCGCGGACGTCGTCGATGCCGGCCTCGGCGGCGAGCCCGGCGGCGGCCCGGGGGTTGTCGCCGGTCAGCAGGACCGGGGTCGCGCCGGTCAGTTCGGTCAGCGCGGCGACGGTGGCGGCGGCGTCGGCGCGGATCCGGTCGGCGATGCCCAGGCGCTCCGGCCGGGTCGCCGTCGCGGGTGACCAGCACGGCGGTGCGGCCGGCGTCCTCGATCCCGGCGATGACGGCGGCGGCCGGATCCGCGGGGTGCGGCGGCAGGCGGGCGGGAGCGCCGACCGCGATGTCGTGCCCGGCCACGATGGCGCGCACACCGGTGCCGGTCGTCGAGGCGAACGCCTCGGCGGGCGGGACGTCCAGGTCGCGGGCGGCCCGGACGACGGCGCGGGCCAGCGGGTGCTCGCTGGGACGCTCGGCGGCGGCCGCGAGCGCCAGGAGTTCGTCGCCGGTGAGGCCGGACGCGTCCAGCGGGACGACGTCGGTGACCCGGGGGACGCCCTCGGTCAGAGTGCCGGTCTTGTCCAGCGCCACCGCGTCGACCCGGCCGATCCGTTCCATGGCGACCGCCGACTTGACCAGGACCCCGTGCCGTCCGGCGTTGGCGATGGCGGACAGCAGCGGCGGCATGGTGGCCAGCACGACGGCGCACGGCGACGCGACGATCATGAAGGTCATCGCCCGCAGGAGGGTCGGCTGCAGCGCCGCGCCGAAGGCCAGGGGGATCGTGAACAGCGCGATCGTGGCGGCCACCATGCCGATCGAGTACCGCTGTTCGACCTTCTCGATGAACAGCTGGGTCGGGGCCTTGGTCCGCGACGCTTCCTCGACGAGGGCCACGATGCGGGCGATCACCGAATCGGCCGGGTCGCGCTCGACCCGCACCCGCAGCGCGCCCGTGCCGTTCAGCGTTCCGGCGAACACCTCGTCGCCGGTGTGCTTGGCCACCGGCAGCGGTTCGCCGGTGACGGACGCCTGGTCCACCTCGCTGCCGCCGTCCAGCACCCGCCCGTCGGCGCCGATCCGTTCGCCCGGACGGACCAGGATCACGTCCCCGACCGCGAGCGCGTCCGCGGCCACCCGCTCCTCGCGGCCGCCGCCGTCCAGGCGGGCGGCGGTGGCGGGCGCGAGGTCGAGCAGGCCGCGCACCGAGTCGGCGGTGCGGGCGGTGGCGACGGCTTCCAGAGCGCCGGAGGCGGCGAAGATGACGATCAGCAGCGCCCCGTCCAGTACCTGCCCGATCGCCGCCGCGCCGAGCGCCGCGGCCACCATGAGCAGGTCCACGTCCAGGGTCTTGTCCCGCAGGCCGCGCAGGCCCGTCAGGCCGGGCGCCCAGCCGCCGGTCGCGTAGGTCAGGGCGAACAGGGGCGCCCACGCCCAGGCGGGGGCGTCCAGCAGGTAGGGCGGCAGCGCGGCCAGGAAAAGCGCCAGTGCCGCCGCGGCCCAGCGCACTTCGGGCAGTGCGAGAACCCCCGTGCGGCGGTGGCCCGCCGGACGTCCGGCGATGGCCGGGGGCGACGGGCGCAGCGTGGTCGTCATGGGGCGGCCTCCGGCGGCGGTGCGGTGACGGATCGCTCCGACCATACAGGAACACATGAAGATGTCTTCATGTGTTGTGCCGGTAAGGTGGCGGCCATGGGTCATGGAGCCGCCCCGGCCGACGATTCCGCCCCGCGCACGTCTCTGGACGCGGCGGCGGCGGCCAAGGTCGCCACCACGCTGCAGGCCCTGGCCACGCCCTCCCGGCTGCTGATCCTCGCCCGCCTCCGCGAGGGGCCGCTGCCCGCCACGGAACTCGCCCGCGCCGTGGGCATGGAGCAGTCGGCCTGCTCCCATCAGCTGCGGCTGCTGCGCAACCTCGGCCTGGTCGTCGGTACCCGTGAGGGTCGCTCAGTGGTCTACGCCTTGTACGACGACCACGTCGCCGAACTGCTCGACCAGGCCGTCTACCACGTCGAACACCTGCAACTCGGGCTGTCCGACGCCGCCACCGGCACGGCCGTTCGAGGCGGGTGACGGCGGGCCGCCCGGAACGCGGGAGGCGTCGTTCAGTCGTGCGAGGGCCTGTCGGTGAGTCGGTGGTCGGCCACGCTGAGCGCCTCGTCGACCAGCCGGCGCAGGTGGCCGTCGCCGAGGCTGTAGACGACCCGGCGGCCCTCCTTGCGGGTGACGACCAGGCCGGCCAGGCGCAGGCGCGCCAGGTGCTGGCTGACGGCGGGACGCGCGGCGCCGCACACCTCGGTCAGCGTGGACACGTCGGCCTCACCGGCGGCCAGCCGGTGCAGCAGGACCAGGCGCGTGCGGTCGCCGAGCAGGGCCAGTAGTTCGGCGGCGAGTGCGAACTGTTCCTCGCCCGGTCGATGCAGGTGCGGCCCGGCCGCAGGTGATAGATGCATGCGTGCGCTCATAAGCACATAATGGAGCGAGGGCATGCCCGTGTCCACTCGCCCCCTCGGGAGTGCGTCGTTCTTGGAGGCATTCAGATGAGCGAACACCACGAGCACCGGCTGCGGCACTTGGTGACGCCGCACAGCCACGACTCCTCCGACAAGGTCGACGGGCCGCTGGAGTCGTCCGCGCGGGGCATGCGCGCTCTGTGGGTCTCGCTGGCCGTTCTGGGCGTGACGGCCGCCGCACAGGCGGGGATCGTCGTGCTGTCCGGTTCGGTCGCGCTGCTGGGCGACACCGTGCACAACGCCGCGGACGCCTTGACCGCCGTGCCGCTCGGCGTGGCGTTCGTCCTCGGACGGCGCGCCGCCTCCCGCCGGTTCACCTACGGCTACGGACGCGCCGAGGACCTGGCGGGCATCGTCATCGTGCTGACGATCGCCGCCTCCGCCGCGTTCGCCGGATGGACGGCCGTGAACCGCCTGCTCGACCCCCGCGACATGGACCACGTCGGCGTCGTCGCCGCGGCGGCCGTCGTCGGGTTCCTCGGCAACGAGTGGGTCGCCCGCTACCGGATCCGCGTCGGCCGCCGGATCGGATCGGCGGCCCTGGTCGCCGACGGGCTGCACGCCCGCACCGACGGCCTCACCTCGCTGGCCGTCCTGCTCGGCGCCGCGGGCGCGGCCGTCGGCTGGCGGTACGCCGACCCGATCGTCGGCCTGGCGATCACCGCCGCGATCCTGCTGATGCTGCGGGACGCCGCGGGCGAGGTGCTCCGGCGGGTCATGGACGCCGTGGACCCCGCCCTCCTCGGCCGCGCCGAGGACGCGCTGCGGCAGGTGCGGGGCGTTCGGGAGGTCGGCGAACTGCGCATGCGGTGGATCGGCCACCGGCTACGGGCGGAGGTGGCCGTCGTCGTCGACGCCGACCTCACCGTCCGGGAGGCCCACGACATCGCCGTCGACGCCGAACACGCCCTGCTGCACGCCGTCCCCAAGCTGACCGCGGCCCTCGTGCACGCCGACCCGGCCCCGCCGACGGACGGCCCCGACCCGCACCTCGCGCTCGCGCACCACATGACGTGACCCGCATCGGCTGCGAAGACGTCGCCCCTCCGTCCCGGCCCGCCGCCTCCGCGCAGGCAGGTGACGTCTCGCTGAGCGAGAGGACGCCGGAAAGAATCGGCGCCGTGACATAACTTCCTGCTGGTGGTGATCCGACAGCAAACGTTCCCGGCCCTTCTCTCGCCCGGCAAGATCGGGCCCATCGCGCTGGCCAACCGAGTGGTCCTCCCCGCGATGGACATGAACCTCTGCGAGGACGGCGAGATCCATCAGGGCGACATAGACCACTTCGCGGCCCGCGCCAAGGGCGGCACCGGCATGATCATCACGGGCTGCTGCGCCGTCGCCTATCCGCAGGGCTGCACCAGCCGCAAGGAGCCCGGCCTGTCCGAGGACCGGTTCATCCCCGGCCTCAGGGCGCTGGCCGACGCGGTCCACGAGGCGGGCAGCAAGCTGTGCGTGCAGATGGTGCACCACGGCAAGGTCGCCCGGATCGACACCCTCGACGGCCGGCCGCAGCTGGTGCCGTCCGTCCCGAAGCCTCCCGGCGACATGAGCGCGATGATCGACTGCACTCCCGAGGAACTCGGGAAGATGGCCGCGATCCAGGAGGGCAAGAAGGCCGCCCACCATGAGGCCACCCACGAGGACCTCGCGTGGCTGGTCCGGATGTTCGCGGAGGCCGCGGGCCGTGTGAAGGCCGCCGGCGGCGACGCCGTCGAGATCCACTGCGCCCACAACTACGTACTCGGCGGCTTCCTGAGCCGTTACTCGAACCAGCGCACCGACGAGTACGGCGGGTCGCTCGAGAACCGGGCGCGGCTGACGTGCGAGGTGATCCGCGCGGTCAAGGAGGAGATCGGCGACGACCTCGCCGTCATCGTGCGGCTGGCGGGGCAGGAGTACGGCGAGTCCGAGGGGCTGACGCCCGACGAGGCCGCCGGTGCCGCCGCCATGTTCGAGCAGGCGGGTGCCGATGCCGTCCACGTCACCGGCACCGCGCTGAACGCGTTCGCGAACTTCACCGACGGCCCGCTGCCCGACAAGGTCGGCTTCTACACCGACAACGCCGCGGTCGTGAAGCGCGCGGTGTCGATCCCGGTCATCACCGTCGGCCGCATGCTGCCCGAGGTCGGCGAGCGGATGATCGCCGAGGGCCGCACCGATTTCGTCGCCATGGGCCGCCAGCTGCTGGCCGATCCCGACCTGGTCGGCAAGCTGAAGGACGGCCGCGGCGAGCAGGTCCGCCCGTGCATCAACTGCTACGTGTGCGTGCAGGAGAACTTCTGGGACGCCACCCCGCTGTGCGCGGTCAACCCGGCGCTGGGCAACGAGACGCTGCTGCCGTTCCCGCGCACCACGACCCCCAAGCACGTCGTCGTCGTCGGTGCCGGGCCGGGCGGCATGGAGACCGCACGCGTCGCCACCGAACGCGGCCACCGCGTCACCTTGCTGGACAAGACCGATCGTCTCGGCGGAACGCTGTGGTTCTCGACGCTGACCACCCCCGACAACGAGCGCCTGCTGAAGTGGCTGACCCAGGAGGTGCGGCGGGCCGGTGTCGATGTCCGGCTGAAGACCGAGGCCACCGCCGCGACGATCAAGGCCCTCGCGCCCGACGCCGTCGTCGTCGCCACGGGCGCCGTGCGCGGACGTCCGAACGTTCCGGGCGGCGACCTGCCCCACGTGCATACGGGCGACACCCTGCGCGGTCTGATGACCGGCACCGGCGACGTCTCGGACCAGCGGCTGTTCCTGCGGGTCGCCGGCAGGCTCGGCGGCCTCGTCGGCATCACGAAGAGCCCCGCCAGGATCCGCGACCTGAGCCGCAAGTACCTCAAGTTCCTGCCGATGAGCAAGTACGTCGTCGTCATCGGGGGCTCGCTCGTCGGTCTCGAACTCGCGGAGTTCCTCGCCGCGCGCGGCAGTCGGGTGACCCTGATCGAGGAAGGCCGGCAGCTCGGTGTGCCGATGGCGATGCCCCGCCGCTGGACCGCCGTCAAGCACGCCGGCGAGCTGGGCGTGAAGATCCACCGCAACGCGACCGTCGAGCGCATCACCCGCAAGACCGTCGAGTTCACGGTCGACGGCAAGTCGCGGTCCGCGCCGGCGCGGATGGTCGTCGTGGCGTCGGGCGTCTCCGCGGCGGCGCCGCTCGCCGACGAACTGGCCGAGGACGGCGTCGCGGTCCACCTCTCGGCGACGCCGACGAGGTGAACTACATCGAGGGCGCGATGCACTCGGCGTGGAAGGTGGCCACCGCGATCTGATCGCGGTCGATGGCGCCCCCGACGCCCGTCGGGGGCGCGGCGGTGTCCCGGCTGCTCGCCGACGATGTCCGTCGCGGGTCCGTCATTTGCCTGGAAGATAATGCCGATCCCGGATCCTGTACAGCCGTATAACACGGTCTTGATTTTCGTCTAAGACGCTGCTTCTCTGATGTCGAGAGCCGCGGTCTCAGCGATGGCGGGGAGATCCTCCTGGAACCGGGACCGCATCATCGCCCGCAGGCGGGCGCCGTCACCCCGAGTGAAAGAGGGTGCGTCATGGACCGCGACGACATGATCCTGATCAGCGTCGACGACCACATCATCGAACCGCCCGACATGTTCGTGAACCACCTCCCCGCCAAGTACCGGGACGACGCGCCCCGGCTGGTGCATCAGGACGACGGCAGCGACATGTGGACGTTCCGCGACACCGTGATCCCCAACGTCGCCCTGAACGCGGTGGCGGGCCGGCCCAAGGAGGAGTACGGCCTCGAACCGCAGGGCCTCGACGAGATCCGGCCCGGCTGCTATGACGTGGACGAGCGCGTCAAGGACATGGACGCGGGCGGCATCCTCGGCTCGATGAACTTCCCGTCGTTCCCGGGGTTCGCGGCG
>NZ_MKJY01000119.1 GCF_001942465.1 Actinomadura sp. CNU-125 | reverse complement strand
GCCTCGCCCCCGCCCCCGCGCCCGACCAGCTCCCCGCCGGGCCGGTCGACGCGGCGCCCCGGAGAAGCGCGCGTACGTCCCGCGCCACGCCCGTCCGCCCGAGCAGCCCGGCCCGCAGGCCCGCTGAACGCGCCCGCAGGCCCGCTGAACGCGAAGGGCGGCCGCCGGACGGTCCGTGAACCGTCCCGCGACCGCCTTCCAGCGTGAGACCGGGCCGTCGCTACGCGGCCCTCACCGCTCCCACAGGACGGGCTGGACACCGTCCGCGCCGACGTTCTGGCCGACGCCGAGCAGCTTCTCCCCGAACGCGGAGAGCCCGGTGATCTCCTGGTCGCCGTCGCCGCCGAGGCCGGTGCCGCCCGGCTTCGACGCCTCCCACGACAGGCCGTCCGTCGAGGTCAGCGAGACCACGTCGGCCGAGCCGGACGCCGCGGACGTCGCGGCCCCGGCGAAGCCGTCCGCGGTCGCCGCCAGCGCCGACACGGTGATCTTGCCGTCGCCGCCGGGCGCGGGCAGGTCCTTCCAGGTCTTGCCGCCGTCGGCGGAGGTGTAGCCGATCCAGACCAGGCCCTCCTGCGTCGCGGCGATCCCCGCCGCGACGAGCGTGTCGCCCTTCGCGGCGATGTGCGTCAGGTGCGCCTCGGTGACGCCGCTCGGCACCGGCAGCGACTTCAGCGTCCACTGCTTGCCGTCGGCCGACGACCACACCGCCGGGTGGTTGCCCTGCGCGTCGCGGTGCCCGCCCGCCGCGACGAAGCCCGAGGCGGGCGCGGCGACGTCCAGCATCCACTTGGCCGCGTCGGGGGTGCCCTTCAGCGCGTTCCCGTCGGTGCCCTCGCCCTTCTCCCAGGTCTTCGTGTCGGCGGAGAACGAGGCCGACGCCGAGTACCCGTGCGTGCCGACGACCACGTACCCGGCGGCGCCGGCCGCGACGGCGCTGGTGGCGGGCGCACCGTCCCCGTCCGGACGGAACGCCGCGCCGGCATCGGCGGCCTGCCACGTCGCGCCGTCCTGCGAGGTGACGACGAGCGCGCGCTTGGGCGCCGTCTGGTCGTAGCCGACCGCGACCCAGCCGGACTTGCCGGTGGCGACGTCGAGGAGCCGCTGCGGGCCGGGCCGGGTGAACGCGGCGCCGAGGCCCTGCGCGGACTTCCAGGTCGCGCCGTCCGCGGACGTCCACACGGCGGCGTCGCCGGACGCGCTGCCGACCGCGACGGCCAGCGACGACGACCCGCCGACGGCCTGCACGGCGTGGTCCGGACGGATCGCGCCGGGGATCTTCGCGAGGTCGATCGGCACCTGCTGCCCGTTCGCGTCCCACACGGCGAGCATCGGGTCCATGTCGCCGCCGCCGGGCTCGCGGCCCACGAGGACGGTCTGGCCGTTCGCCAGGGCCGCGCCGGTGACCTCGCGGCCCGGCTTGGCGGCCGCGGTGCCCGCCGCCTTCCACGTCTTGCCGTCCGCGCTGTGCGACAGCAGGACGTCGCCGCCGCGCGCGACGAGCGCGGTGTAGCCGTTCGCGTCGCCGATGATCCGGCTGGTCGAGCGGTACTCCTCCGCGGCGAGCTTCCCGGTCTTCGTCCAGTTCTCGCCGTCCTTGGAGACGAACGTCTGGCCGAAGAGGGTGTCGCCGTCCTTCATCTCGCGGACGGCGAGGAACCCGGCCTGGCCGCCGCCGATGTTGAGGCCGCGGCTGCCCTTGGGCACCGGCACCTCGGACGCCGCCCAGGTGCGGCCGCCGTCCTGCGACCGCCACACCTTCCGGTACTGCGGCGGCTTCTTGTTGTCGGGCTTGATGAGCCCTTCGAGCAGCACGACGTCGCCGCTCGCGGCGACCTCGACCAGCGAGAACGACGCCTTCTTGACGTTCAGGCCGATCTGGTCGCCGGTGCGGGCCTCCCAGGCGCGCCCGTCGGACGACAGCCAGACGATCGGCTCCTCGTCGCTGAAGTCGCCCTTCGCGGACTTCGCGCCGATGGCGACGTACCCGGAGCCGGTGGCGGCGATCCGGTCGACGCGGTGGCCGCCGTCGAAGACGCGCCCGACGGCGTCGGGCTGCCGCGTCCAGCTCTGGCCGTCCGAGCTCGTCCAGACGGCGCCGCCGGTCGCAGCCCGCGCCGATCGCGACCCAGCCGGACGGGCCGCCCGCGACGGCCTGCGGGGTCGCCTTGCCGCCCGGCCCCTGCACGGTCGCGGACTTGAACGTGCGGCCGCCGTCGGTCGACACCAGGAAGATGCCGCGGGACGCGCCCGCGCCGTCTCCGCGCCGACCGTGACGACCGTCTGCCCGACGGCCGCGGCGCCGCCGAGCTCCTGGTCGCGTCCGTCGGTCTGGGCGGAGCCGGGGACGGCGAACGTGGACGCCGCCAGCTTGGCCTGGCCGCCGCCGGTGGGTCCTTCGTCGCCGCCGAGGACGGTCACGACCGCGTATCCGCCGCCCGCGATGACCGCGACGGCGGCGAGCCCGGCGACGCCGATCAGCAGGCCCTTCTTGCTTTTCTTCTTCTTGGGCCCGTTCTGCTGCGGCGTCGTGCGCCACGGCTCGTCGAGCTGCGGCGGCGCCGCCTGCTGCCCGGGGCCGGGCGGCTGCCCGGCGGTCGGGAGGCCGGGGGACGGGTGGGCGTTCGCGCCCGGGACGTCCTGCGCGTACGGGAACGGCTGGGGACCGGGCGGCTGCGCGGGCGGCTGCTGGGTCGGGGTGCCGGGGATCTCCTGCGCCCACGGGAACGGTTCCGGTACGGGCGGCGCGGGGGGCTGCTGCGCCCCGGCGAACTGCTCGGTGGACGGCTCGATGGGCCGCTCCGCGCGGGTCACGTCCGACGGGCTCTGCCACTCGGGCGGACCGGGCGGGCCGGGCGGCGCGGGGGGCGCGGGCGGCTCGGCCGGCTCGGCCTGCATCGGGGACTGCGGCGGAACCGGAGGCGCGGGCGGCTGCTGGCCCACCTGCATCGTCTTGTCGGAGTCGACGGCGTCTGACGACGATCATCGTCGCCTCGCCCTCGCCCGTGTCGGGACCGGCGGATCCGCCGGTCCCGCCGGTCCCGGCGATCCGGCGGGCGAGGCGGTCCAGGCGGAGGAGTCCGCGACCGTGTGGTCGGGCGACTCGCCCGCGCCGCCCGCCTCGCCTTCCGCGCCGGGGAACGGCGGCAGGGGCGGCGGCTCGGCGCCGGTCGCCGCCGGGGCCTCGTCGTCCTTCTTGAAGATCTGCGTGCGCATCCCGCTGACGTCGAGGTCGCTCACCGTGCGGTTGGTGTCCTGCTCCGGCTCGTCCGGGAGCGGGGACCCGAACGGCGGCAGCGGCGCGGGTTCGGGGAGCAGCGGCGCGGCACCGCCCGGCTGCTCGCCGTCGGACAGCCACTGCGGCGGCGGGGGAGCCTCCTCCGGCTGTCCGGCTTCGGGACGGCCCTGCCGGTCGTCGTCCGGGTTTCCGGTTGCGGTCACGCCTGCACTCCAGCCTCATGTCACGTGCATGCCGCCTGCATGCGCGTCTCGTCTGCATCGTCATGCCGTACGCGCGGGGCCGTACTCACCGGCGATGATAGCGGCGCATACGGGACAGAACCGCCCACCGGAACCACCCGGTGGAACCGCTAGCCGCTCCGTCCCGCGGCGGCGCACGACGCCCCCGCACAGCGGGTCAGTGCGTAGAGGCGCGCGGTGAGCGTCCGCCGCCGTTCCGGGGCCAGCGTCGCGGCGATGTTGGTCAGGTGGTGGGGGTCGCGGGTCAGGTCGTAGTACTCGCGCTCGCCGTCGGCGTACTCGACGTACAGCATGTCGGTCGTCCGCAGTGCATTGTAGGTCGTGGGCGCGCCCGGAAGCGCATCCTGGCGGTCGGGATCCTGTTCGGAGTACGCGGGTTTGACGTGTTCGACGAGCGCGGTGTCCCGCCAGTCCGCCGGGGCGTCGCCGCGCAGGAACGGGACGAGCGAGCGCCCGTCGGTCGCGGCGGGGACCGGCGCCCCGGCAAGTTCGAGGAACGTCGGCGCGAGGTCGGTGTTCTGCGCGATCTGCGTGACCCGTCCGCCGCCGCCGATGCCGGGGCCGACGAACACGAACGGCACCCGGATGTCGATGGTGTAGGGGGTCATCTTGCCGCCCGCGAGCCGGTGCTCGCCCATGTGGAACCCGTTGTCGGACCCGAAGATCACGACGGTGTCCTTCTCGATCCCTAGTTTCTTCACCCGGTCGCGGATCTTGCCGAGCATCTCGTCCACGGCCTGCACCATGCGGACGCGGTCGCGGAACCCCTCGTCGATGCGGGCGACCTGGCGGGGCCCCAGCTTCTTGTTGTGCTGCCGCAGCCAGGAGGGCTTGTCGCCGATGTCGGCCTCGTTGAACGACGGCGTGCGCGGCGCCTTCAGGTTCGGGAACAGCGCGGCGTGCCGGGGCGCCGGGACGAACGGGCCGTGCGGCGCGAACGTCGAGACCTCCATGAAGAACGGCTGCCCGGAGGCGTGCGAGCGGTCGATGAAGTCGAGGCCCTTGTAGGCGAGGACGTCCGTCATGTAGTCCTGCGGTTCCTCGCCGTAACGGACGATCTTGCCGTTCTCGTTCAGGTTGTAGCCGAACTCCGGGTACCCGTTCCCGGCGACGTACCACTCGTTCCAGCCGTGCGGGACGTTCGTCGAGCCGGTGGCGGAGTCGAGGGGCTGGTAGCCGTTCATGTACTTGCCGAGCATCGCGGTCCGGTACCCGGCCTTCTGGAGGCCGGGCGCGAACGACTTCTGCTCGCTGCCCTCCCGCCGGAAGACGTCGTAGCCGCCGAGCGGCGGGAAGTTCGTGCGGACCTTCGTGTTGTGCGGGTACTGCCCGGTGAAGATGGTGGCGCGGGACGTGCAGCACAGCGAGTCGGCGACGAGGAAGTTGTCGAACGTGACGCCCTCGGCCTGCATCCGCTTCACCTGCGGCATGTGGTCGATGAGCTTCCACGACAGGTCGTCGGTCAGGACGAACACGATGTTCGGCTTCGTGACGGGCTTGCTCTCCGCCGGGCCGCTCTCCTTTCGCGGAAACCCGAAACAGCCGCTGAGCACGAGCATGGCGAGCACGAGCAGGACGGCGGGCGCGCCGCGCCGCAGCCGGCTTTCGTCGAACAAAGTCGGCCACTCCTCGCCGTCGTTTTCCGGCGCCCCGGTCGCAGCCGCCGGAGCCAAGGGTAATCGGCCGCCGGGCGATTCGCGTGCCGAGTGGTGGTTCGCCGTCGTGTGCCGGTTGTTGGCATGATGCGGAGTTGTGCAGAGGACGGGCGGGGCGCCGCGGGCGCGTGGACCGCTGACGCCGTTGCTCGTCGGCGCGGCCGTCAGCGGCGCGGTGGCGCTGGTCGTCGGCCTGGCCGCGTCCTGCGGACCGGGCGGCGGCGGCGAGCCGGACGCGCGGACCTCGTCGAGCAAGCCCGCGGCGAGCCCGGCGCAGACGGCCGCGCCGATCCTGCCGCCCGGCTACTCGCCGACCGAACCGGTCCTCGACGACTCCTTCGCCGACCCGGCCGCCATCAAGGTGGGCGACACCTACTTCGCCTACGGCACCAACGGCGGCGACGCGATGATGCCGGTCGCGACCGCCCCGGCGCCCGCCGGGCCGTGGACCCGCTCGCCCGGCGACGGCCTCGCGGCGCTGCCCGCCTGGGCCGAGTCCGGCTGGACGTGGGCGCCCGAGGTGGTGGCGCCGCGGCGGCAGGGCGACCCGTACCTGCTGTACTTCACGGCCCGCCGCAGGGACGCCGACGTCCAGTGCATCGGCATCGCGACCGCGACGTCGCCCGCGGGCCCGTTCCTCCCGCGCGACGGCGAGCCGCTGATCTGCCCCGAGAACCTCGGCGGCGCCATCGACGCGGCGTCGTTCGTCGAGGACGACGGCACCCGCTTCCTGCTCTACAAGAGCGACGCCCGCGCGACCGCCGCGATCTACCTCGTGCAGCTGACGTCCGACGGGCTGGAGCTCGCCGCGCCGCCGAGCCGCATCCTCGGCCGCGGCGGCGACGAGCCCGTCCTGGTCGAGGCGCCCGACCTCGTGAAGCGCGGCGGCAAGTACGTGCTGTTCTACTCGGCGGGCTGGTACTTCAAGTCGAACTACCAGACCCGGTACGCGGTCGCGTCGTCGATCTGGGGACCCTACGAGAAGGGCGCCGCGCCGATCCAGTCGACGGACCTGTACGGGGAGAAGGTCGAGGGGCCGGGCAGCGCGGACGTCCTCAGCGACGGCACCGGCGACTACCTGCTGTTCCACGGCATCACCGAGTACCACGGCGGCTCGAAGGTGACGCGGCCGATGTACGTGGCGCCGCTCGGCTGGGACGGGACGCGGCCGGTGGTGCGGGGCGTGTCCGTCCGCTACGAGGTCGAGGCGGGCGCGCTGAACGGCTGCGTGTCCGCGCTGCCGCGCCCGAACGCGTCCGGCGGCAAGGCGGCGGGGCCGTTCGCGCGCGGCGACTGCCGGGTGGACGTGCGCGTGTTCGCGCCCGTCGCCGGGGAGTACGACGTGCGGCTGCAGTACGCGAACCGGTCCGGCGCGGACTCCGACCTGCGGCTGCTGGTGAACGGGACGGCCGCCGCGTCGGTGAAGCTGGGCGCGACGGACGGCGCCGACTGGGCGTCCGTCACCGCGAAGGTGCGGCTGGGCGGCGGCTGGAACGCGCTCGGCCTGCGCCGCCTGGCCGGTGCGGGCCGCCCAGAAGGCAAAGGCCAACTCGACTACGTGGACGTCCGCTGACGCCCGCGCGGGACGTCGACGCGCTCGAACAGGATCAGCCAGCCGCCGCGGAACGTCCAGGTGCGGACTTCGCGCCACGGCCCGGCCGCCTGCACGGCCAGCTCCCGCCGGTCGACGATCGGGCCGTGCGGATCCAGCTCCCGGTGGTTCATCACCCACACGCGGTCGTAGCGGGCGAGCTTCGCCCGGAGGTCGCGCGGGGGGACGTCGCGGCCCTTGAGGTTCGCGGCGGTCACCGGGTCGACGCGCATGCCCACGTCGTCGAGCCGGCCGAAGGCGTCCGGGTAGGTCGCCGCGGTCCACCGCACGACGCCCGCGAGGTAGACGATCGCGTCCCCCGGACGGGCGTTGTTCCGGACGGCGTTCGCCGCCTTGCGCATGTTCTCCGGACGGCTCTGCACCCGCCGGATGACGTCGTGCGCCTCCAGCGAGGGGACGACGAGCGCCGCCAGAGCCACCGCCAGCACGACCGCCTGGACGGCGCGGCGCGACGACAGGGCGACCAGCCACGCGAGGCCCGCGCCGAGCAGCAGCCCCAGCGCGGGCAGGGTGTAGACGGTGTAGCGGTAGTAGAACATCGGGTCGCCGACCATCGACACGACCAGCAGCAGCACGGTCGGCAGCACCAGCCACGGAACCGCGACGGCGGTCAACGGCACCCCGCGCCGCGACCCGGTGGACGCCGACCCGGTGGACGCCGTACCGCCGGACGCCGACCCGGCGCGCGGCCGGAAGCCCGCGACCGCGCCGATCAGCGCGATCGCCAGCACCGGCAGGACGAGCGGGCGGGAGCCGCACACGAACTGCACCTGCGTCCACACGACGTCCCAGGACGGTTCGGGCAGCCACTCCACCTGCCGCGTCTGGTCCTGCGCGGCGAGCGCGAACGGGACGAGCGGTGCCGCGGCCAGCGCGGACGCGGCGAGCCAGCGCGCCCAGATCCCGGGCGCCGCGCGCATCAGCAGCAGCGTCGTGCCGTGCGCCGCCACCAGCAGGACGCCGTGCAGGTGCAGGAACCCGAGCGCCATGACCGCCGGGACGTAGCACGCGAACCACGGCCACCGCCGCCGCGCGTCCGGTTCGACGGCCCGGACGAGCAGGTACGTCGCGAGCACCGCGACGGCCGCGACCATCGCGTAGGAGCGGGCCTCCTGCGACCACCGGGAGGTCTGCACCGCGACGGCGAACGCGAGGCCGCCGAGGAGCGCCGCGGACGTCCCGTGCAGGCGCCGCACGAGCACGGTGCCCCCGCGGCGGCCGCCGCCGTCGCGAGGGCGCTCGGCAGCCGCAGCGCGAGCTCGCCCGTCCCGAACGCCATGACCCACGGCCGCATGATCATGTAGTAGAGGGCGTGGACGAGGTCGAGATGGTCGAAGACGGCGAACATGTCCTCGTACGACCGCGTCGCCATCTGATCGTCGCGGCCTCGTCGAGCCACAGCGACGGGCGGCGGATGCCGATCAGCGAGACGGCCAGCGTCAGCGCGGCCGCGAGCAGCGGCGGGAGCCCGCCGGTCAGGAACCGGGCGTACCACCGGCCGCGCGGCGCCTCCGCGCGGTCCGGCGGGGCGGTGTCCGGGATGTCATGGGGCGTCGCCGTCATGGAGGGGGACCTCGACTCCGATCTCGCGCAGCAGGTCCGCGGTGGGCTTCGGCCGGCCCGTCAGCCCCGCCCGCGCCCCGCGCACCAGGGCGCGGCGCAGCACCGCCCGGTCCGAGGAGCCCGCGAACGTGCGCGACCACCGCCGCACCGTGGAACCCGCGTACAGGACGCGTTCCGGCGGCGCGAGCCCGCGGCTGCCGGTGAACAACCAGATCTTGTTGCGGACCTCGTAGTAGAAGCGGTCGCCGGGATCGGCGTCCGCACCCCCGAACGTCTTGGTCTTGTGGACGACGACGCTGTCCGGGCACAGCAGCCCGCGGCGCCCCCGCAGCAGCCGCGTCGTGAACTCGAAGTCGTCGTTCCACAGGAAGTAGTCGGCGACCGGCAGGCCCCGCTCGCGGACGACCGCGGCGTCCACCAGCACCGACACGAACGACGCCGACCGGATCGGGACGCAGCCCGCAGCCCGCGCCGCCGCCCGCTCGACCGCGGACGCGCGCGGCTTGGGCCGCGGCGTGTTCATCGGATGGTCCCGGCCGTCGGTCCACACCACGCGGCTGGCGAGCAGCGTCGCGGGGCCGTCGAGCCCGGCCGTCCGGTCGCGGGCGGCCAGCAGCGCACGCAGCGCGCCCGGCTCCGGCACGGTGTCGTCGTCCAGCAGCCAGAGCAGATCGGTGTCCCCGGAGAGCGCGTGCGCCATCCCGGCGGCGAAGCCGCCCGCGCCGCCGGTGTTGCGCGGCAGCGTCAGCAGGTCGGCGTCCGGGAACCGCTCCCGGACCATCGCCGGGGTGCCGTCCCCCGACGCGTTGTCGACGACCACGATCCGGTCGGGCCGCCGCTCCTGCGCGGCGAGGGCCGCGAGCGACTCCGCCAGCAGCTCGCGCCGGTCGTAGGTGACGACGAACCGGCCGCGACCGTCACCCCGGACGCCGCCGGGCGCCCCGGCCGGGCGGTCACCCGCGCCTGCCCGGCGGCGCGCGGCGGCGCGCTGCAGCGCCGGGGGCGGGGACGGCGACGCGGCCGCCTGCAGCAGCCGGTCGAGGTTCTCCCGGACGTCCGACAGCTGCCCGTGCAGGTGCGCGATGCCGACCCGGTCGTGCACCTGGTTCAGCCGTTCCAGCAGGTACGCCGACACCCCGATGGACGCCGCGGCGATCAGCTCGTCCGGGACGTCGCCGGGCAGCATCGCCTCGCGCGGGGTCCGCGACGTCGTCAGCTCCGCCATGTCGCCCGCCACCCCGTACCCGGCGTCGCGCAGGTCGGCGACGATCGCGCGGGTGCGGTCGGCGGCCCAGCCGTCGTGCCGGGGCGGCAGCCCCATCGGGACACCGCCCGCCGCGTCACCGGCCGCGTCGCTTCCGGCGGTGAGGCCGCCGCCGGCGAGGTAGCCGCGGACGACGCGCTCGTAGTCGCCGCCGAGCGCGGTGCCGAGCCGCCCGTTCAACCGGCGCAGCAGCTCCGCCTCGACCGCCGACAGCGGCTCCTCGTCGGCGAGGCCGCCGACGTCGCACACCGCCGGGTCGATGCCGGTCAGCGCGCAGAACCGGTCCCACAGGACGTCCGGGCCCGCGCCGGGCGCGGGCAGCGTCAGGACGTGCACGCGCTCCTTCGGCACCGCCGACTCCCACGTCTTCAGCACCCGGACCGGGTCGTGCAGGCCCCAGAACATCTTCCCGAACGGCTCGGGCGCGTCGATGCCGAACTCGACCAGGTCGTCCACGAACCGCTCGAACGTGATGTCGTGGTTGTGGCGGATCTGCTCCTGCCAGTCGAGGATGAGCTGCAGCCGAGGTCGCGGGTCGCGAACACGACGTGCACCTCGGCGGGTTCCAGCGTCGCGACCGCGTGCCGCGCCTGCGCGGCGGACGCGCCGCCCAGCAGCCCGTGCGAGAACACGACCGTCGGGCCGTCCCACTCGCGGGCGCGCCGCGCGACGCGGTCCCAGGCGCCGTCCCACGCCGGGTCGCGGTGGCCGCCCCAGCTCATCTCCCGCAGGTCCATGACGGCGCCGAAGTGCTCGTTCGGCCCGGTGACCGGATGCCCGACACCGGCGTCGGCGAGCCGCCGCCGGTTCGCCCACAGCGCCCGGTGCAGGAACGCCGCCCCGGCGGTCGGCGCGCCGACGTGCAGGTAGACGGTCTTGCGCCCGTCCGCGCTCTCTGCCATCTGCCCGTTCACCTCGTGTTCGTGTCGGTGTTCTCGCCGGTGCGGGCGGCGATGTCCTGCAGCAGCCGGTAGGCGCCGCGCAGCTGCCCCCGGACGGCCGGGTACCGGTCCCCGACCTCCCGCATCGCCCGGACGACCGGCGGCGTCGCCTCGTCGGCGAGCGCGGCCGTCACGTCCCGCAGCTCCGCCGCGTGCGCGCCCATCTCGGTGAGCCGCTCGGCGATCGGGACGTCCGGTTCGGCGGTGCGCGCGGCGCGGTCCTCGGCGTCGCGGAGCCGGGCCAGCAGCGTGCCGATCGCGTCGAGGCCGACGTCGGCGACGGCCGCCCAGTCCGGTTCGTCCGGGTCGGGGGCGGGCGGCAGCCAGTGCGCCGTGCCCGGCCCGACCATGGGGATCAGCTCGTACAGGTCGCCGACGACGTCGTAGCGGGCGGCGCGCAGCCGCTCCACGGTGTCGACGGCCAGTTCGGTCGCCCACGGCAGATGCTCGGCGGGCAGCACGGTCTTCGCGGGCGACGGCCGCGCCGCCAGCACCCCCTGCGCGAGGTTGAGCTTCACCTCCGCGTTGTGGACGTGCCAACCCACCAGCTCACGGTCGAGGGCCCGGTTGAGCCGCAGCAGCCACTGCGTCTCGGCGAGGCCGAGGGACGGGTTGTCGAACGGGGCCGCGAGGTCGTAGGCGTCCGGGTCGAGCCGGACCGCCTCGCAGAACCGCCGCCACAGCAGGTCGCGGGGCGCCCCGGGCCGGGGCAGCGTCACCACGTGGACCCGCTCGCGCGGCAGCGTCCCGCCCCACCGGCGCAGGACGTCCACCGGGTCCTGGAGACCCCAGAACAGGCGCGCCATCTCGAACGCCTTGCGGTCGGGCTGCTTCAGTGTCGCGAGGAACTCCGCGAACGAGACGTCGAACCGGTTCTTGACGTCCTCCTGCCAGTGCGCGGGGATCTGCCGGGCGAGGTCCCGGACGGTGAACACCACGTGAACATCGGCGAAGGTCAGGTCGGTCAGCGCGCGGCGCACGTACTTCATCCGGGCGGGCGCGAACAGCTCCTGCGAGATGATCGCGTCGCCGCCCCAGTCGCGGCACTCGTCCACCAGCCGCCGCCACGACCCCGGCACGGACGGGTCGGACGCGCCGGAGAAGAACGTGTGCCGCAGATCGAACGCCGCGCGGACGTGCGCGGCCTGGTCGGCGCCCGGATACAGGACGCCGTGCTCGCGCAGCCGGTGGCGGTTGTGCCAGAGGATCTGCTGCAGGTAGGTGGTGCCGCTCTTGGCCGCCCCGACATGCAGGAAGATCGCCGGGCGGGTGCCCCGCTCAGCGCGTCCGGAATGGGACGAGATCACCGCGTTCCTTGATTCCTGCACCGGTATCGATCGAACCCCGGGTATCTTAGCCCCAATCTGTACCACCGGACCGGCCGGCGATCCACGCGCGGCAGGCCCCGCCCACCGGGTCTCGCACACCGGGTTCTGCACACTCCCCCCGCCGGATGGACGCCCCCTGAATGAACGTTGATCTCGTGGTGGCCGGCAGCGGGCTGTTCGGCCTGACCGTCGCCGAGCGCTGCGCGGCCGAACTGGGCCTGCGCGTCCTGGTCCTGGACCGGCGCGACCACATCGGCGGCAACGCCTACAGCGAGGACGAGCCGGAGACCGGCATCGAGATCCACCGCTACGGCGCCCACCTCTTCCACACCTCCAACGAGCGCGTCTGGGAGTACGTCAACCGGTTCACCGCCTTCACCGGCTACCGGCACCACGTGTACTCCCGGTACCGCGACCGGATCTACCCGATGCCGATCAACCTCGGCACCGTCTGCGAGTACTTCGGCCGGGCGTTCACCCCGGACGAGGCGCGCGCGCTGATCGCCGAGCAGGCCGCCGAGGTCACCGACCCGGCGAACCTGGAGGAGAAGGCGATCTCGCTGATCGGGCGCCCGCTGTACGAGGCGTTCGTCCGCGGCTACACGGCGAAGCAGTGGCAGACGGACCCGCGCGAGCTGCCGCTGGAGATCATCACCCGGCTGCCGGTGCGGTACACGTTCGACAACCGCTACTTCAGTGACACCTACGAGGGGCTCCCGGTCGACGGCTACACCGCCTGGCTGGAGCGGATGGCCGACCACCCCAACATCGAGGTGCGGCTGAACACCGACTTCTTCGACCTGCGCGACGACGCCGTCGGCAACGTCCCGGTCGTCTACACCGGCCCCCTCGACCGCTACTTCGGGCACGCGGAAGGCGAACTCGGCTGGCGCACCCTCGACTTCGAGATGGAGATCGCCGACACCGGCGACTTCCAGGGCACCCCGGTGATGAACTACGCCGACGAGGACGTCCCGTACACGCGCATCCACGAGTTCCGCCACTTCCACCCCGAGCGCCGCGACCGCTACCCGTCCGACCGGACGGTCATCATGCGGGAGTACTCGCGGTTCGCCGAACGCGGCGACGAGCCGTACTACCCGATCAACACCCCCGGCGACCGCGCGAAGCTGCAGGCGTACCGCAAGCTCGCCGCCGCCGAGGACGGCGTCCTGTTCGGCGGCCGGCTCGGCACCTACCAGTACCTCGACATGCACATGGCCATAGCGAGCGCGCTCAACATGGTCGACAACCGACTGCGTCCCCATTTCGCCGAGGGTTCGCGTCTCATTAGTGGAGGTGCAGACGAATGAGCGATCCGGGAACCACGGGAGCCACCGAGATCGACGGCGGCCTGCGCGTGCTGCAGCGGGTCGTGCTGCCCGTCGACCGCGACCTCGACGTCCTGAAGCTGTACGTCGAGGGCGAGATCGGCCGCGGCGCGGAGGCGTTCGCCGCCGAGGCCGCCGCGGAATCCGCGGCGGAGTCCGGCGGGGAGGGCGGCGACATCGTCGGGCGCCGCAGCGTCGTCGTCCCGGTCGGGCGGCGCGTGTCGTTCGCGACGTACTTCAACGCGTTCCCGGCGAGCTACTGGCGGCGCTGGACGTCGGTGGACGAGGTGTTCCTGCGGGTCCGCGTGCGCGGGCAGGCGACCGTCATCGTGTACCGGTCGAGCTCGAAGGGGCACGTGTCGCGCGTCGCGTCCGTCCGGGTCGACAGCGACGACGCCCACGAGGAGACGTTCCGGCTGACGCTGAGCCCGTTCATCGACGGCGGCTGGTACTGGATGGACGTCCTCGCGGGCGAGCGCGACGCCGTCCTCGAACGCGCCGACTGGTGCGCCGAACCCGGGCACGTCCGGCAGGGGCGCGTCAGCCTCGGCATCACCACGTTCAACCGGCCGAGCTTCTGCGTCGACCAGCTCGTCGCGCTCGCCGCCGCGCCGGAGGCGCTCGACATCGTCGACGAGATCTTCGTCGTCGACCAGGGGAACCAGAAGGTCCGCGACGACGGACGGTACGCGGCGGCGGCCGAGGGCCTCGGGCACCGGCTGCGGCTCATCGAGCAGCCGAACCTCGGCGGGTCCGGCGGGTTCTCCCGCGCGATGGACGAGACGCTCCGCTCCGGCACCAGCGACTACGTGCTGCTCCTCGACGACGACGTCGTCACCGAGACCGAGGGCATCCTGCGCGCCGTCGCGTTCGGCGACTTCGCCCGCACCCCGACGGTCGTCGGCGGGCACATGTTCAACCTGTTCGTCCGCTCCCAGCTGCACGCGTACGGCGAGGTCATCGCGAAGTACCGCTGGTGGTGGGAGGAGGCCGAGCACACCCGCCGCGAGCACGACTTCGCGCTGCCGCCCGCGCAGACCCTCGACCCGGACGCCAAGCCGAAGACCAGCTCCGGCGGCCTGCGGCAAGACGCCGTGGCTTGCACCGCCGCGTCGACGTCGACTACAACGGCTGGTGGATGTGCCTCATCCCCACCGACGTCGTCCGCAAGATCGGCCTGTCGATGCCGATGTTCATCAAGTGGGACGACGCCGAGTACTGCGTCCGCGCCGGCGAGGCCGGGTTCCCGACGGTGTCGCTGCCCGGCATGGCCGCCTGGCACGTCCCCTGGCAGGACAAGGACGACTCCATCGACTGGCAGGCGTACTTCCACGAGCGGAACCGGATCGTCACCGCGCTGCTGCACTCGCCGTACGAGCGGGGCGGCAACCTGGTGAAGGAGAGCTACATCATCTCGGTGAAGCACGCCCTCGCCATGCAGTACTCGACCGCCGAGCTGATGCTGTCGGCGATCGAGGACGTGCTGACCGGCCCCGCGCACATGCACGCCGGGATCCGCACCAAGCTCGCCGACATCAACGCGTTCCGCGCCGCGTTCCCCGACGCGCAGAACCGGCCGAGCCACGAGGAGTTCCCTCAGGTCCGCACCAACCGGCCGCCGAAGCGCGGGCGCACGCCCAAACCACCGGCCGGACGGGTGAACGTGCTCGCGACCGCGATGCTCGGCGCCGTCAAGCAGATGCGGGGCGTCGACCCCGCCGCGCACGGCAACCCGCAGACCGTCATCCCGCACATCGACCGGCACTGGGGGCTGCTGTCGAAGTTCGACAGCGCGCTCGTGTCGTCCGCCGACGGCACGAAGGTCGCCTGGTACCAGCGCGACCCCGAGCGGTTCAAGCGGATCCTCAAGCGCACGTCGCTGCTGCACGCCCGGCTCAGCCGCGAGTGGCCGCAGCTCAGCGCGCAGTACCGGTCGTCGATGGACGAGCTGGCCTCGCCGGACGCGTGGCGCCGCACGTTCGAGGCGTCCGGCGGCCCGGCGAGCCCGGCGGCCCGGACGCGCCGGGGCCGCACGCCGATGACGGCCCACCCGACCGCGAACCATCCGAACGTCCCGCCGGGCGGCCCGGGCGGCCCGGGCGGCCCGCCCGCGCGGCCCGCGAAC
>NZ_MKJY01000118.1 GCF_001942465.1 Actinomadura sp. CNU-125 | reverse complement strand
GTCCGGAGGCAGCACCGGGCAGCGCGAGGCCGACCGCGCCGGCGGCGTGCGGCCCGCGGCCCGCACCGTCCCAGGCCAGCAGCGCCGCCCCCGGCGCGGCGTCCGCGTCGGCCTCGTCGTCGTCTTCGAGCGCGGAGCGGAGCGCGACGAGCGCGACGGCGTCGGCGTCCAGCAGCGACCGCAGATGCCGGACGGACCGGCGTGCGGCGTCGCCGCTCAGCCGCGTGCGCAGCGGCGGCGACGCCCGCGTGATCGCGTGCAGCGCCGCGAAGGCCGCCTGCTCGCCCGGCTCGGCGGGCGCCCGGCCGCGGAACGGGAACCGGCGGCGCAGCGCGCACGCTCCCGTGGCGGCACCGGCGGCGACGGCGCAAGCCATGGTGTCCAGAACGGACGGTAGGTCCATGGCGACTTACGGTAATGGCTGTCGTCCCCGTGGGTCCCGGTGTTGGGCATTTACGAAGGTCTCGGATGGGCCACGCGGCTTCGGGCGTGTTTCGAAAGGTCTGCTTCGGGTGGCATGTCGCATCCGGGGACGGGCCCGTCCGGCCTCAAAGCGGCGGCGCCTCGCCGTCGTCCTCCTGGTAGGAGTACCGCTGCTCGCGCCACGGGTCGGCGACGTTGTGGTAGCCGCGCTCCTCCCAGAAGCCCCGGCGGTCCTTCACCAGGTACTCGACCCCGCGGACCCACTTCACGCTCTTCCACGCGTACAGGTGCGGGACGACGATGCGGATCGGGAAGCCGTGGTCGGGGGCGATCCGCTCCCCGTCGCGGTGCGTGGCGAACATCGTCCCGTCGGCGAGGAAGTCGGCCATGCGGATGTTGGCGCTGTAGCCGTACTCGGCCCACACCATCACGTGCGTGACCTCGGGGGCGGGCGGCGCCAGCTCCACGATCGCCGAGCCCGGCACGCCCTCCCACTCGTTGTCGGGGATCGTGAACTTGGTGACGCAGTGGAAGTCGGCGACGGCTTTCGTCCTGGGCAGCGCGTCGAACTCGTCCCAGGTCCAGCGGTGCTGCCCGCCCGTCGCGGTCGCACCGAAGACACGGAAGTCCCAGTCCTTGGGACGGAACTTCGGGACGGGTCCGTAGTGCAGGACCGGCCATCCCCGGGGGACGTACTGACCGGGCGGCAGGTCCCGCCGCTGCTGCGTGGGCTCTTCGGGATGGGACATGACGCGGCCATCCTGCCATCCGGCGTGAGCTGAGCCATATTCGGCCCCCTCGCCTCCACTCCCGTCCCGCGTCGGCTACGCTGAGCCCCATGCGCAACGTCGTGTATTTCTTTTGGCTCGACCAGCCCGGACGGCTGGTCTGCCAGACGCTGCGCTGACAGACCACGAACGTGAAGCCCCGGGCCGGTCGGCCCGGGGCTTCCGTCGTTTCAGGGGACGGCCGCGGGACCGCCGGGCCCGCGGGGCGAGGAGAGGGAGTACGGCATGGTCATCGTCATGGCCCCGGAGGCCACCGAAGCGGATGTCAACGGCGTCGTCTCATTGGTCGAGACGGCGGGGGGCGACGCCTTCGTCAGCCGCGGCGTGGAGCGGACGATCGTCGGGCTCGTCGGCGACGTCGAGCAGTTCGGCTCGCTGAACCTGCGCGGGATGCGCGGCGTCAGCGACGTCGTCCGCATCTCGGCGCCGTACAAGCTGGTGAGCCGGGAGAACCACGGCGAGCGCACGGTGGTGCGGGTCGGCGGCGTCCCGATCGGCCCCGGCACGATGACGCTGATCGCCGGGCCGTGCGCGGTGGAGACCCCCGAGCAGACCCTGCAGGCCGCGCAGATGGCCAAGGCCGCCGGCGCGACGCTGCTGCGCGGCGGCGCGTTCAAGCCGCGCACGTCCCCGTACGCGTTCCAGGGGCTCGGCGAGGCGGGCCTGAAGATCCTCGCGGAGGTCCGCGAGGAGACGGGGATGCCGGTCGTCACCGAGGTCGTGGACGCCGGGGACGTCGAGCTCGTCGCGTCCTACGCCGACATGCTGCAGATCGGGACGCGCAACGCGCAGAACTTCGCGCTGCTGCAGGCCGCCGGTGAGGCCGGCAAGCCGGTGATGCTGAAGCGCGGCATGAACGGCACCATCGAGGAGTGGCTGATGGCCGCCGAGTACGTCGCGCAGCGCGGCAACCTCGACATCGTGCTGTGCGAGCGCGGCATCCGCACGTTCGAGAAGGCCACCCGCAACACCCTCGACATCTCCGCGGTCCCGGTGGCGCAGCGCCTCTCCCACCTGCCGGTGATCGTGGACCCGTCGCACTCGGGCGGCAGCCGCGACCTCGTCCTGCCGCTGACCCGCGCCGCGATCGCGATCGGCGCCGACGGCGTCATCATCGACGTCCACCCGCACCCGGAGACCGCGCTGTGCGACGGCCCCCAGGCGCTCGTGGACGGCGACCTGCGGGAGCTCGCCAAGGCGGTGCGGGACCTGCCGCCGATGGTCGGCCGGGCCCTCACCCAGGCCCCGGACGTCGACGCCGTCCCGGCGTGACGGAGGCACAGCGCCGTCCCGGTATGCGACGAAACGGCTGGTAGTGTCGGGAACATGGCGTACTGGACACCGAACTGCGGGCCGCCCCGCTCCTGACGGGGCGCGGCGAGCCACCGGTAGTTCCGACCTCGGGTCCTGACGGGCACGGCGCGAGCGCGCCGCGGCCCGATCGGTCCTGCGCCCCGAATCCGGATTCCCTCTCCCGGTTCGAGCTCAGGAGCAGTACTCCGTGTCCTTCCGCACGCTCTCGTCACGCATGTCCGCACGCCCGTCCTCCCCGGCGCGCGCGTCGTCCCCCGCGTCCCGTCCGGGCACGCCTCCGCCTCCGGCGCGTCCGGGCGGGGGCTGCCGGGCGGGGGCGCCGTCCCGATCCTCGCGGCGGCGTCCCTGTGGGGGACTACCGGCACGTCCGCACGTTCGCGGACGGCTCGTCCGGCCTGTCGGTCGCCGCGATGCGCATCATCCTCGGCGGGCTGGTCCTGCTCGCCTCCGCCGCCTGCCTCCGGCGCGGCGCGGGCCTGCGGCGGCTCGCCGCCGACCGCCGCGCCCGTCCGCTCGTCCTGCTCGGCACGATCATCGTCTACCAGACGGCGTTCTTCGTGGCCGCGGCCCGCACCGGCCGTCGCGGATCGCGACCGTCGTCACGATCGGTTCCGCGCCCGCGTTCGCGGGCCTCATCGGCGTCGCCGCCCGCCGCGCCGTCCCGTCCCGCCGCTGGACGCTCGCGACGGCCGCGGCCGTCGCGGGGTGCGCCCTGCTCGTCGGCGGCGGCGAGGACGCCGGCGCGGACCCCGCGGGCATCGCCCTCGCCGCCCTGTCCGGCCTCGCGTACGCGGCGTACACGAGCGCGACGTCCGTCCTCATCACCCGCGGCGCCGACGAACGCGCCGTCGTCGGGACCGTGTTCGGCGTCGCGGCCGTCCCGCTCCTGCCCGTCCTGCCGTTCGCCGGGCCGGGCTGGATGCTGACCGGCTCGGGCGCCCTCATCGCCCTCTACCTGGGCGTGGTCGCGACGGGCGGCGCCTACCTGCTGTTCGCGCGCGGCCTGCGCACCACCCCGGCGACCGCCGCGACGACGCTGACGCTCGCCGAACCGGCGGTCGCGGCCGTCCTCGGCGTCGTCGTGCTCGGCGAGCACCTCGGCGGCCCCGCGCCGGCGGGCCTCGCCCTTCTCGCCGCCGCGCTGGTGCCGATGGTCCTGCCCGCCCGGAAGTAACAATTGGTTCGCACCACTCGCGGCACCGGGTTCGGGCGAGGATGATGGCCCGCATGACGACGGGCGAGGGGGACGCCTTCGGACGGCTGTTCCCGGAGGACCTGGACGGCGTCGACCCGGTGGCCGCGGTGCTGCGGGCGGACGCGCTCCGCTCCATGACGGCGTACCCGGAGCCGGTGGTCGTCGGCGCGCTGTTCGCCGCGGCCGAGCGGGTCGCGGACGGGTGGCGGCTGGTGTGCCCGTGCGATCCGCTGCCGCAGGGCGCGCGGGAGCTGCTGGCCGTCCATCTGGAGGACCTGGCCGCCGACGCGGGCGACGCCGCCGGACGGGAGTTGCGGGCGGCGGCGCGGGCGCTGCAGGCCGACCCGTCCGACGCGGTGGACGCGGCGGGACGGCGGTTCCGGATCGTGCGGATCGAGCAGCTCGTCCGCACCGGACCGGACGGGCCCGAACCGCCGCGGCCCACCGACCTGGACCCGTCCGGGCGGGCGGCGCGCGGCGGACCCGGCCTGCTCCCGGCGGACGAGACGGGTTCGGACCTCTCCTCGGCGGAGCTGCTGTGCCAGGTGCTGGACGCGGCGGCCGCCGCCGGGAACGAGCCGGACGGAACGTTCCTGACGCCGGTGCCGCTCGCTCCGGTGTTCACGATCGCCGAGCGGGGCGGCGGGCGGTGGCGTCCGGTCGGACGGCTGCACGACGGGCCGCAGCAGGCCCGCGACTCGCTCGTCACCTACTTCCGGCACGTCGTCCCGGTGATCGAGCGGCCCGACGAGCCCGCCGCCGCCGAGTTCGCGGCGGCGGCCGAGCTGATGGACGACGGGTCGGGCCGCAACGGCGTCACGGTCGACGGGCGCCGGTTCCGGGTGGTGCGGATCGAGCGGATCACGCTGCTCGGCCCGGACGGCCCGGAGCCGCCGCGTCCCGGCGACCCCCGCTGACCCGCGCCGGGCGTCCCGGCGGGCGTCAGGAGGCCGCGGCGTCCCCGTAGACGGGGCGGTGCTCCTGGACGGACGCGGCGAGCTGGTCGGCGAGCTCGCCGACGTCGAGGCGCTTCTCGATCTGCCGCAGGTCGGCGATCTTCGCGCGGGTCTCGGCGCGGCGCGGCGCGAGCATCGTGCAGCAGTCCTCGTCGGGCAGCTCCGAGATCGACAGGGTGCGGATCCTGCGCGCCTGGTCCATGATCTCGATCTTGTCCATGCCGACGAGGGGCCGCAGGATCGGCAGTTCGGCCGCGTCGTCCAGCGCCGTCATGTTGGCGAGCGTCTGGCTGGACACCTGGCCGAGCGCGTCCCCGGTGATCAGCGCGGCGCCGCGCAGCCGGCGGGCGAGGACCTCGCCGGTGCGCAGCATCAGCCGGCGCTGCGCGATCACCGCGAGCCGGTCCGCGCCGGACGACTTGATCTGCTGCTGCGCCTTGCCGAACGGGACGACGAACAGCCGGGAGCCGCCCTGGAACTTGTCCAGCTCGCGGACCAGCGCGTACGCCTTGTAGATCGACTCGGGGCCGGTGAACGGCATCCCGGAGAAGTGCAGGTAGTCGACGCGCAGGCCGCGGCGCATCATCCGGTAGGCGGCGACGGGCGAGTCGATGCCGCCCGACATCAGCACCAGCGCGCGTCCGCTCATCCCGACCGGGAGGCCGCCCTGGCCGGGCAGCCCGCCGGAGAACACGAACACCTCGTCGCGGTCGACCTCGATCGACAGGGTGTGCTCGGGGTTCTTGAGCTTGACCGGCTGCCCGTACTTTCCGCCGACGAGCGCGCCGATGTGCCGGTCGAGTTCGGTGGAGGTCATCGGGAACCGCTTGTCGCGGCGGCGCGAACGGACGGCGAACGAGCCGACGCGTCCGTCCATCAGCTCCAGCGCGGCCCGCTCGACGCTGGCGAGGTCCTTGCCGACGCGCCAGGCGCGGTGCGCCCACACGATGCCCATGACGTCGGTGATCCGCTGCGCGAGACGGTCGACGACCGCGACGTCGGCGTCCTTCGTCCGCACGATGAAGACGCCGTGCCGGCGGATGACGTCGACGCGGGCGATCGGCCGGACGGCGGTGCGGACGTTGTCGGCCAGGCGGCGCTCGAACTGCTCACGGTTCTTGCCCTTGAGGACGACCTCGCCGAGTTTGAGCAGCACGCACGGCTCGCCGTCGACCGGCGACTGCTCCCGGACGACGGTGGGCGCGACATCGAGCGTGGTCATGCGGAATCCTCCTGGCGGGCACAAGTTTGACAAACTCCAGTGTGACCCAGAATCCGCACCGTCGCGAACGACTATGTCTGGGGTCATCCCCACATACGTGGGGAACAGTGTTCCCGCCAGGAGGCCCTGGTCATCCGAAGAAGACCTCCGCTTCAGCGTAGCGCTCGACCGGGACGGTCTTCAGCTCCTTGGTCGCCTCGTCGAGGCGACCCGCACGATGTCGGTGCCCTGCAGCGCGACCATCTTGCCGTAGTCGCCGTCGCGGACGGCGTCGATCGCCTGGAGGCCGAGGCGGGTGGCGAGCACGCGGTCGAACGCGCTCGGGGTGCCGCCGCGCTGGATGTGCCCGAGCACGGTGGCACGGGCCTCCTTGCCGGTGCGCTTCTCGATCTCGTCGGCGAGCCGCTGCCCGATGCCGCCGAGCCGGACGTGCCCGAACGCGTCGCGCTCGCCCGTCTGCAGCTGCATCTGCCCGTCGATCGGGTGGGCGCCCTCGGACACCACGATGATCGGCGCGTACCGGGTCTTGAACCGGCTCTCCACGTACTCGACGACCTTGTCGATGTCGAACGGCCGCTCGGGGATCAGGATGACGTTGGCGCCCGCGGCCATCCCGACGTGCAGCGCGATCCAGCCCGCGTGGCGGCCCATGACCTCGCAGATCAGCGCGCGGTGGTGGCTTTCGGCGGTGGTGTGCAGCCGGTCGACGGCCTCCACCCCGATGTTCACCGCGGTGTCGAACCCGAAGGTGTAGTCGGTGGCGTTCAGGTCGTTGTCGATGGTCTTGGGGACGCCCACGACGTGCACGCCGCGCGAGTGCAGCTCGCGCGCGACGCCGAGGGTGTCCTCGCCGCCGATGGCGATCAGCGCGTCCACGCCGAGCCCGGCCAGGTTGTCCTTGATCCGCTCGACGCCGCCCTCGACCTTGATCGGGTTGGTGCGGGACGATCCGAGGATCGTGCCGCCGCGCGGCAGGATGCCCCGCACGGCCTGGACGTCGAGGGCCACGGTGTCGCCTTCGAGCGGGCCGCGCCAGCCGGCCCGGAAGCCCACGAACTCGTATCCGAAGACCTGCACGCCCTTGCGCACGACCGCGCGGATCACCGCGTTCAGGCCGGGGCAGTCCCCGCCGCCGGTCAGTACTCCGACGCGCATGCCGTCTCCTTCTCCCGCCACCGGTCTCCTCCCTCGATTCACGTGTCCAGACTAACCGTCGGCGCACGGCTACACGGCGTATTCGCCACCGGTTCCGGTGCGCCGCCATTGGTCTAGACCATAGTCGTTGGCGGGACGCTTCGGCACGTTCCCGCGCGAAGCCCGCCCGCGCGCCGCGCGGCGGGGTCCGTGCCCGTCCGGGGACCGCCGCGGCGAGCCCTCGCCGCCATACGACCACCGCGCCTCCGCCGGGGCCGGTTCCCGCGCTCGCGCGCGCGTCGACTCGTCCCGGTGGGCGGGGGGCAGTCGCATCCGCCGCGGGCCGCGCCGCCGTCACCGCCGGGGGGTGCCGCCCGTCGGACGGGGCCGTCGGCCGGGGTCAGGGCTTGTCGGGGCGGTCCTTGCCCAGGTCGTCGTCGAGGCCCTTCTCGATCGCGTAGCGGACGAGTTCGACGCGGTTGTGCAACTGGAGCTTGCCGAGGGTGTTCTGCACGTGGTTCTGCACGGTGCGGTGCGACAGGACGAGGCGCTGCGCGATCTGCTTGTACGTGAGGCCCTTCGCGACGAGGCGCAGGACCTCGGTCTCGCGTTCGGTGAGCCGGGGCGCGCCGTCGTCCCGGTCGAGGGCGGGCGCGGCGGCGAGGCGGCGGAACTCGCCGAGGACGAGCCCGGCGAGGCCCGGGGTGAAGACGGCGTCGCCGGCGGCGGTGCGCCGGACGGCGTCCAGGAACTCCTCCCGGGCGGCCGACTTCAGCAGGTAGCCGGTGGCGCCCGCCTTGACGGCCTCCAGCACGTCCTCCTGCTCGCCGCTGGCCGACAGCACCAGCACCCGGACGGGCGGGTCGGCGGCGGCGAGGCGGCGCGTGACCTCGACCCCGGAGATGTCGGGGAGCTGCAGGTCGACCACGGCGACCTGGGGACGCGCGGCGCGGCGACGCGGACGGCCGTGCGGCCCTCGCCCGCGGTCGCGACGACCTCGTGCCCGGCCTCGGCGAGGTCGCGGGCGACCGCGTCCCGCCACATCGGGTGGTCGTCCACCACCATGACCCTGAGGGGAACGTCGCTCACGCACTCACCCTCTCACCTTCACTTACGGCGCGGAACGGTCATTTCGATCTCGGTTCCGTCTCCGGGCGCCGACGTGATCAGGGTCGTACCGCCGAGGTCGCGGACGCGCCCGCGGATCGACTGGGCGACGCCGAGCCGGCCGTCCGCCGCGGCCTGTTCGAGGCGCCCGTCCGGCATTCCCGGGCCGTCGTCGCGGACGCTGACGATCACCTCGTCGCCGCCGTCCTCCAGCAGCACCCAGCGCGGGCGGTCGCGCCGCAGTGCACGACGACGTTGTCGAGCGCCGCCGCCACGGCCGCGTCCAGTTCCCGGGCGGCGTGCTCGGGCAACGGGACGGGCGTCGCGGGCGTCGACACGGTGACGGTCCCGGACGTGCGGGCGGTCAGCAGCGGCCGCAGGTCCGCTTCTCCTCCGTCGGCGGGTCGTCCGCGTCCGGTCGCGGCGCCCGCCGTGCCGTCCGGACGGGTGCGGGGCGCGCCGCCGACCAGGGTGCGCAGCGCGGTCTCCTGCTCCCCCGCCAGGCGGGCCAGTTCGGCGGCCTCGCCGCCGAGCCCGGCGCCGCGCCGCCGCACCATCGCCAGGACCTGCAGCACCGAGTCGTGGATGTCGCGGGCGAGCCGCTCGCGCTCGCGGGTGGCCGATTCCAGTTCGACCGCGCGGGCCAGCCGCGCCTCCGCCTCGCGCGCCAGCCGGACGACGTGCCCGACGACCAGACCGGCGAGGATCAGCAGCACGATGCCGTTGAGGGCGCGGCTGTCGATCTCGCCGGTCGTCCCGGCGAAGACGTGGACCAGCAGGTTCGCCAGCGCGAGGACCCCGGCGGCGGCGATGCCGAGGCGGCGGCCGCCCACCACGGCCCACGCCAGGACGGCGCCGCGACCCACGACACCGGCAGCGTCGGCCGTCCGGCGACGATCCCCTCGACGCTCTCCACCCACGCCGTCGCGATCACGCAGCCCGCCGCGACCGCCATGTCGGCGGCGAGGAGCGCGGGGCCGCCGCGGCGCGGGTCGCGGAACAGCAGCCACGCCGCGACCGTCCAGCCGGTCATGACGGCGAGGACGGCCCAGCCGCCGGCCGGATGCGCGTAGCCGCCCGAGTTCTTGACGATCAGCACCGCGGCGTAGCCGAGCGCGGCGGTCCGGTAGACGGCGACCGCCCGCCACAGGGCGGCCTCCAGACCGAGGCCGCCGCCGCGGTCCGGGTCAGCCGCCGTCGCCGCGCGCACCGTCCTCGTCCTCGTCGTCGTCGCGGACCGGGCGGACCGGCTTGCCGGCCAGTTCCGCCTTGACCTCCGCTGCGTACCGGTCGACGTACTCCTGGCCGGACAGCTCCCGGATCGCCCGCATGATCTCGTCGGTGATCTCGCGCAGCACCTCCCGGTCGTCCTCGCGGCCGTAGTAGCGGGAGAAGTCGAGCGGCTCGCCGAACCGGACGCCCGGCCGGACGCCGAGCCGGGGCAGCGGCTTGCCGGGCGGCATCAGCTCGAACGTGTTGATCATCGCCATCGGGATCACCGGGACGCGGGACTTCAGCGCCAGCCGGGCCACGCCCGTCTTGCCCCGGTACAGCCGGTTGTCGGGGGCGCGGGTGCCCTCCGGGTAGATCCCGAGCAGCTTGCCTTCCCCGAGGATCCGCAGGCCGGTCTGCAGGGCGGCGTCGGCGGCCGAGCCGCCGGTCCGGTCGACCGGCACCACCCCGACCCCGGTAAAGAACCCCTTGCTGATCAGGCCCTTGATCCCCTTGCCGGTGAAGTACTCGCCCTTGCCGATGAAGAGGATGGGACGCATCAGCGGCAACGGCCCGAAGAAATGATCGGCGAACGACAGGTGGTTGCTCACCATCAGCGCGGGCCCGCGCTTCGGCACGTTGCGCATCCCCTGGTTCCGCGGTCGCCACAACAGGTACATGATGGGCGACAGGACGATCCTCAGCAGGATCCAGAACCAGAGCATGCCGACACCCTTTCTTTACCGCGCGTGCATGCGGTGTGCGAGCCGAGGACCCCGGCCCGGGGGGAAGATGATGCGCTATCTTCGCATCCCGCCCGGCCGCCGCTCACCCTGACGTCCCGCCGGGCCCGCCCCGCACGGCGCGCCGCGCCGCCGGATGGCCGTAGGCTCTCTGCGTAAAACTCGATTCGGGTGCGCCCTGGGGCTTGTCCCGGGCGGCGCAGCGAATACCGTGGGACACACGTTTCAACGTGTCCGGGGGCGCCGCCGTGCGCGGGCGCCGCCGGACGCACATGTCGATGGGGGAGCGGAGGCCGCCATGCCGGTGCTGCCGGTCACGCGGGAGTGGAAGGAGCCGGCCCCGTGAATCGCCGTGGCAACGGCCTGTCGGCCGACACCTACGCCCCGCTGGTCGATCTCGCCCCGCACCTCGCCGACGCGATGCTGACGGCGCTGCGGGACGCGGGCGTGGCGGCCTACGCCGTCCCGCCGGTGGACGACCCCGCCCCCGCCCAGGGCGGCGGTGCCGACGGCGGGCCGCCGAGTGCCGCCGACGCGTCCGGGCGCGCCGCCGAGGACGTCCTCGACCGGCTGTACGTGGACGTCGACATGAAGCCCGCGGCCGAGGGGATCCTGCGGGCCCATCTGGAGCGGCTGCGCGACGCGGCGTCGCGCTCCGACCCCGACGCCGACCTGACCGACCCCGCCGCTCACCGACCCGCGCGCACCGACGCCGCGCTGACCGACCCGGCGCACGGCGGCGCCGACCGTCCCGGCGCCGACCGTCCCGACCCGGCCGGGGCCGACGGGACGGACGGGACCGGCGGCGCCAGACGCGTCCGCCGCGGGCACCGCCGAACGCGACGAGGACGCCATCTGGGCGGAGATCGTCGCCGGGTTCGACGCCGTGCCCGAGGGCGACGAGGTGCCCTGGCCCGACCAGGAGAACATCGACGAGCCGCCGGAGCCGCCCGCCGAGGGCGACGACCGCACCGGGCGGCTCCCCCGCGCGCGGGTGATCAAGCCCGCCGCGGAGCCGGAGTTCCCGGCGGAGGACGACGACGGCCACTACGTGCCGCCGCCTCCCCCGCCGCTGCCCGCCGCCGACCCGCTCACCAAGGGCGCCTGGGTCGCGCTGGTCGGCGGCCCCGTCTACCTGCTGATCACCGTCATCCTCGACTGGGAGGTCCCCGGCTGGGCCGCGTTCCTCGCCGTCGCGGCGTTCATCGGCGGCTTCGTCACGCTCGTCCTGCGGATGGGCGACGAGCCCCGCGACGGCGACGACGGCGCGATCGTCTAGCCGCGCCGACGCCCCTCCGATGTTGATCTGCGGCGTGTTGCCCTAACTCGGGCGCCCATAAGGGCAACACGCCGCAGATCAACGAACCCAGGGGAAGCTTGGTGGTCGCTGCACTAGGCCCGGTCCGTCCGTTCGGGGGTCTCGGCCAGGACGATCACGCGGTTCGGGCACGCGTCGGCGGCGCGGCGCGCGGACGGCAGCTGCCCGGGCGACGGCTCGGCGTTCAGCAGGACGACCAGGCCCTCGTCCTCGTCCTGGTCGAACAGCTCGGGCGCGTTGAAGGCGCACTGGCCGGCGCCCCGGCAGGCGTCGCGGTCGACGCTCAGGCGGCTCACCAGGTCACCGGCAGGGCGTGCAGTCCGTAGACGACCGAGTCGCGGAACCGGATCTCGGCGGGCTCGCAGGCGAGCGCGAGGCCGGGCAGGCGGTCGAGCATCCGGGCGAAGGCGATCTCCATCTCCACCCGCGCGAGGGTCTGGCCGATGCACTGGTGCGCGCCGAACCCGAACGCCACGTGGTGGCCCGGCGGGCGGGCCGGGTCGAAGACGTCGGGGTCGGCGAACGCGCCGGGGTCGCGGTCGGCCGCCGCCAGCGCGACGACGACGCCCTCGCCCGCCTCGATCGTCACGCCGCCGACCTCGATGTCCTCGCGGGCCACGCGTTGCGTGCCGCGGTGCACGATCGTCAGGTACCGCAGCATCTCCTCCACGGCGGGACGGACGAGCGCGGGGTCCGCGCGGAGCCGCGCGAGTTCGTCCGGGTGCCGCAGCAGCGTGAACGTGCCGAGCCCGATCATGTTGGCGGTGGTCTCGTGCCCGGCGAGCAGCAGCAGCCGCGCCATCGCGACCGCCTCCGCGTGCCCCAGCTCCCCGGACCGGACCCGCCGCGCGACCCGCCCGAGCAGGTCGTCGGTCGGTTCGCGCACCTTCTCGGCGACGAGCCCGTCGAGGTAGGCGGCGAGTTCGCCGAACGCCGCGACGGCCTCGTCCAGCGCGACGTCCAGCCGGATGGACTCCGCGCTGCGGTCCTGGAAGAAGTCGTGGTCGGCGTAGGGCACGCCGAGCAGGCGGCAGATCACCAGGGACGGCAGCGGCAGCGCGAACGCCGACACCAGGTCGGCGGGCGGGCCCTGCTCGATCATCGCGTCCAGCAGCGTCTCGGCGGTTTCGGCGATGCCCGGCCGCAGCAGGCCGACGCGCCGGACCGTGAACTCGGCGGTCAGCGTGCGGCGCAGCCGCGCGTGCTCCGGATCGTCCATCCGCAGGAACGACAGCGCGCCCGGCACCGCGGGCAGCGGCAGCACCTGGGGGAAGTTGGGCCGGGTGTCGACGGCGCTGAGCCTGGGATCGGCCAGGACGGCCCGGACGTCGGCGAGCCGCGACACCATCCAGTGCTCGGCGCCGTCGGGCATCAGCACCCGGACCGGCGGCCCGTCGAGCAGCCCTGCGTACTCCGCCGGCGGGTGGAGGGGATCGTCGCGATGGAGGGGGAAGGGCACCGCGGCACGTTCCATGAGGATCCTCCGGATCATCGGGTCGACACTCACCGTAATCTTTGGGTGAAATGGGTCAACCCTGTTTTCGGAGGCACTTTAAGAACAAATATGAACAGACCTGCTATGACCGGCATTTTCTCCGGGTCGTGATCATTTGCTCATGAAGATCTTGAACGGTGAGGGGACACAGAACAGCACTCTGAGCTGGGGATATATTTTTCGGCCACACAGAAACCGGCATATCCACGGACGAATTCTGGTGCGGCGACTGTGACGCCCAGGTAAGTCAGGACCGCAACCGGAGTTCGGCCATGACCGGACGGTGGTCCGTCGCGGCGGCGTAGTCCGCCGTGGGCGCGATCTCGTCGCCGGGGACGCCGCAGCCGACGACGTCCACGTCCGGGTCGGCGAAGACCCCGTCGATGCGCCTGCGCGGATTCCGCGCGGAGAACGTCGCCGCCTCCCCCGCCGGAGCGACCGCGTGGCCGTCCCGCAGGCGGCCCGCGAGCAGCGACCAGGCGGGCCCGCCCGGCTCCTCGTTGACGTCCCCGGCCAGCACCACCGGCGCCCCGTACCGTTCGCGGGCCCGGTCCAGCAGGTCCAGGATCTCCCGGACGTGCCGGCGGCGCGGCTCCGCCGCCAGGTCTAGATGGGTGGACGCCGCGACGAACCGGGCACCGCCGATCTCCAGCACCGCGACCGCCAGCCCCCGGCGGTGCAGGTCCGGTTCCGGGCCGAGCAGGTGGAACTCGCGGGCCACCCGGCGGACGTGCGGGGCCGCGAGCGCCGCGAGCCCGGCACGCCCGGCGGCCCGCCGCGACGGCCGTCCCGCAGTCGCGGGCCAGCCGCCGCCGCTTGCCGCGCCAGCCCCAGAACCGCGGGACCTCCTGCACGCACAGCATCGTCCGCGCGCGCGGACGACCCGCGCCACCGCCGCCGGGTCATGCGCAGCGACCGGACGTTGTAGGTCATCACCCGCAGGGGCGTCACCGGGGCGCGCCGCGCGTCACGGGGCCGGAACGGGGACCCTGGCGAGGTCGGCGGCGCCGACGATCCCGGCGCGAGCCCAGCTCGGCGATGCGGATGTCGGGCAGCGGACGGTGGCCGCGCCCGGTCAGCGCCTCCCCGAACGCCGTGCGGACCGGGTCGAGCAGCAGGTCGCCCGCGTCGGACAGGCCGCCGCCGATGATGAACGCGCCCGGGTCCAGGATGGCGCTCAGGTCGGCCAGGCCCTGCCCGGCCCACTGCGCGACCGTCCGGAAGCACTCCAGCGCCGCCTGGTCGCCCTCCCGCGCCGCCTGCGTCACCTCGGGCCCGCGGATGCCCTCCGGGGTGCCGCCGGCCAGCTCCAGCAGCCGGCCCGCCATCGCGGGCGCCACCCGGGCCAGGTCGCGGGCCTCGTGGACGAGCGCGTTGCCGCTCGCGTACTGCTCCCAGCAGCCGCGGTTGCCGCAGCCGCAGCGCCGCCCGTCCGGCACCACCCGGAAGTGGCCGACCTCGGCGCCGATGCCGAACCGGCCGCGGTACAGCTCGCCGTTCAGCACGACGCCGCCGCCGATGCCGGTGCCGAGCGCGATCAGGACGAGATGGTCCTCGCCGCGTCCGGCGCCGAACCGGGCCTCGCCCCAGGCGGTGGCGTTGCCGTCGTTCTCCACCACGACCGGGAGCCCGACCAGGCTCTCCACCTTCTGCTTGATCGGCTCGTCCCGCCAGGCGAGGTTGGGCGCGAACAGCACCGTCGAGCGGGCCTCGTCGACGAACCCGGCGGTGCCGAGCCCGACCGCCGTGACGTCCTCGTACTTGCCCTTCAGCAACTCGACGACCTCGGCGATGACCTCGGCGGTCTCCTTGGGATTGGTCGAGGGCGTCGGGCGCCGGACCTTCTCCAGGATCGTTCCACGGTCGTCGACGACTCCCGCGGCCACCTTCGTGCCGCCCACATCCACGCCGATGGTCAGGGCCATGTACGCATCCTCCTCGTCACGCGTCCCCGCCGGGGGCGCGTCCTGCACTGCACGTCAGTCGCCGGAGCCGCCGGAGCCGCCGGTGGCGGCCGACCACACGTCGCCCTCCGGACGGTCGCGCCGCATCCCCGACCGCTCAGAGGTACCCGCCGGACGGCCCTGCGACTCCTGGCGTGGCCGGTTCCGGTACGTACCGGTGTCCGGACCGCGACCGTCGCGCGAACGGTCGTCGCGGGCGCGGTCGGCGGCGGCGAGCACGTTCGAGGGCGGCGGCGAGCAGCGACCCGCCCGCGTCCCGCAGGTGCCGGGCCACGTCGCCGCCCGCCTCGCGCCGGAGCGAGATCGCCCGGCAGACCGGGCACTCGCAGCATTCCGGCGCGCCGGTGGCGACCCGCGGCCCGCCGGGTCCGCGGTCCGCGCGGGGCCGCTCGGCGCGCGGGCGCTCGGCGGTCGCGGACGCCCACACGTCGCCGCCCGCGCC
>NZ_MKJY01000117.1 GCF_001942465.1 Actinomadura sp. CNU-125 | reverse complement strand
CCGGTCCCAGACGACCCACCGGCCGCCCGCGCACGGCAGCGGCGGCGGCGCGTCCCCGAGGGGGCGCCCCGCCGCGTCGAGGACCACATCGTTCAGCGCCGCCGCGTGCGCCCCGGTCTCGCCGAGCAGCCCGAAGACGAGCGGGACGGCGACGTCCGGTGCCGCGGCGAGCAGGTCGGGCCAGCCGAGCCGCGCGAGGGCCTCGTCGAGCGCGGGCCCGGACGCCGACGCCATCGTCTTGCGCAGCGCGTCGGCGAGCATCTCCCGCTCGGCCGCGTCCATTTCCGGGGACTCCATGCTCATTCCTTCCCCAGGTCGAGGAGACGGCGGGCGATGATGTTGCGCTGGATCTCGGCGGTGCCACCGTAGATGGTGGCGGCCCGCGAGTACAGGAAGTCCGACCGCCACGGCGTCTCGTCCAGTTCGAGGACGCCGGGCAGCAGGTCCCGGGCGGTGTCGAACAGCCGCTGCTCGGCGGTGGCCAGCAGCACCTTGTCGACCGAGGTCTCCGGGCCGAGCCGGGCGCCGTCCGCGAGCCGCCGCTGCGTCTCGTGGGAGCGGCAGCGGACGGTGTGCAGCGCGAGGTACGCGGCGCCGAGCGCGGCGTCGTCGGTCTCGGTGGTCTCGGCCGCGAGCCGGTCCAGCCGCGAGTACAGGTGCGCGATCCGGTGCCAGAAGCAGGTGGACCGCTCGTGCGGCAGCAGGTCCATCGCCAGCCGCCACCCGTCCCCGGGACGCCCGAGCATCCGGTCGCCCGGGACGACGACGTCGTCGAAGAACACCTCGGCGAACTCGTCGACGCCGTGCATGGTGCGCAGCGGCCGGACGGTGATGCCGGGGGTGTCCATGTCGAGGAAGAACGCCGTGATCCCGGCGTGGCCGGGCGCGGTCCGGGTGAGCAGGACGCACCGCCGCGCGAACTGGGCGAGGCTCGTCCACACCTTCTGCCCGTTGATCACCCAGTCGTCGCCGCGGGGCTCCGCCCGGGTCGACAGCGACGCGAGGTCGCTGCCGGACCCGGGCTCGGAGAACCCCTGGCACCACTGCTCGTCGCCGTTCAGCAGCCGCGGCACCATCTCGGCCGCCAGCGCCGGCGGCGCATAGGAGATCATCGTCGGGGCGAGGACCTCGATCATCGAGTAGATGCCCGGTTCGGCCAGGTCGCGGGTGGCGACCTCCTCGCCGAGCACCGCCCGCAGCACGGCCGGCCCGCCGAGGCCGCCCACCTCGGCCGGCCAGCCGTACCGCATCCAGCCCGCGTCGTAGAGGGCGCGGCGGACCCGGCCCAGCTGCGCGACCTGCTCGTCGAACGTCAGCCCCGGGGCGGGGGACAGGTCGTTGTCGTCGAGCCAGGCGCGCACCTTCGCCCGGAAAACCGCGACGTCCATGTCCGCGACGTTCGTGTCCGCGACGTTCGTGTCCGCGACGTTCGTGTCCGCGACGTTCGTGTCCGCGTCCGCCTCCGTGCCGCTCACGTCCCCGCCGCTCATGCTCCCGCGCGCCGGTGCGCGTGCGGACGGCCGGAGTCGTGCGCGCCGTTGCGGCGGATGAACGTCATCGCCCGCGTCCGCAGCCGCCAGCCGTCGCCGGTCCGCGCGTAGGTGTCGTTGTAGTAGCCGATCCGCATGTCGTGCGTGGAGTGGTCCACGAAGCAGAGCGGCTGCGTGCCCGTCGCGGTGTCGCCGTCGATCTCGACCGCCGCCGTCCCGGTCAGGAACAGGCCCGACGGCGCCGCCTCGACCAGTTCGGGGAACTCGTCGAGCCGGTAGGTGTCGCCGAACGCGCTGTACGTGCCGTCCGGGGTGAACACCTTGAGCAGGCCCTCGATGTCGCCCCGGGTGATGGTGACCGCGTACCGCGCGAGCAGTTGCTGGATCTCGACATGGTCTTCGACGTTATTTGCGGACAAAAACCTTCCCGCCCTTCATCACGAACCGCACGTCCTTGGTGACGGCGATGTCCTGCAGGGGATCGCCGGGAACCGCGATGACGTCGGCGAGGAGCCCCTCGGCGAGGCGTCCCCGGTCGGTGACGTCGATCAGTTCCGCGGCCCGCACGGTGGCCGCCCGCAGCACGTCCGCCGGGGCCAGGCCCCGCTGGACGAGCGCGGTCAGCTCGCCCGCGTTGCGGCCGTGCGGGATCGCCGGGGCGTCGGTGCCGACCGCGATCTTCACCCCGGCCTTGTAGGCGGCCAGCACGGACTGCCGCGCCTTCGGGAACATCACCGCGGCCTTCTCCTGCAGCTCGGGCGCCGCCTTCGAGACGTCCATGCCGTCGGCCAGGGCCGTGGTGGGGACGAGCCAGGTGCCGCGCTCGACCATCAGCGCGATCGTCTCGTCGTCGATGAGGAACCCGTGCTCGATGCAGTCGATGCCCGCCTCGACGGCGTGCCGCACCGCCTCCGCGCCGTGCGTGTGCGCCGCGACCCGCAGGCCGCGCCGGTGCGCCTCGTCGACGATCGCGCGCAGCTCCTCGTCGGAGTAGTGCTGCGCGCCCGGCGTGCCGGTGTGCGACATGACGCCGCCGGACACGCAGATCTTGATCAGCTTCGCGCCGTGCTTGATCTGGTACCGGACGGCCCGGCGCACCTCGTCGACGCCGTTGGCGATGCCCTCCTCGACCGACAGCTGCAGGACGCCGGGCGCGAACGCGGCGAACATCGTCGGGTCCAGGTGCCCGCCGGTCGGGGTGATGGCGTGCCCGGCCGGGACGATCCGGGGGCCGTCGATCCAGCCCGCGTCGATCGCCTTGCCGAGCGCGACGTCCAGCAGGTAGCCGCCCGTCTTCACGAACAGTCCGAGGTTGCGGACGGTCGTGAAGCCGGCCCGCAGGGTGCGGCGCGCGTTCCCGACGGCGCGCAGCATCCGCAGCGGCGGATCGTCCTGGACGGGCGAGTACTCCAGCGTCTCGCCGCGCCCGCCCATCAGGAGGTTGACTTCCATGTCCATGAGGCCGGGCAGGAGGATCGCGTCGCCGAGGTCGATGACTTCGCCCTCGGGCGGGCCCCCGACGCCGACGATGCGGTCGCCGTCGATCCGCAGGATCCCCGGCCGGACGATCTCGCCCGCGTCGACGTCGAGGAACCCGCCCGCTTTCAGCGTGAGCATGTCAGACCACGGGCTCCACGATGAGGTCCAGGTAGGCCGCGCCGCTGTCGGGGACGCGCGCCTGCTTCCACACCTCGACGGGGAACGACACCATGACGAGGCCCTGCATGAGGTGCATCAGCGTCCGGGCGTCGTCGGGCAGGTCGTCCCACGGGTGCCGGTCGACGTGGGCGATGGCGTCCTCCAGGCGGGGGAACGCCGCGTCGTAGAACGCCTGCATCTCGTCCATCGAGCTGGCGAGACGCTTGGCGTACCGCTCGGGCTCGGTGGGCAGGGCCCAGGCCGCGTACGGCTCGAGGTCGGAGAATTCAGCGGGCAGCGGCATCCTGGTGCTCCTTGGACTGGTGTGCCTCGACGCGGTCGCGGGCGACCTTGTGCAGGTGACGCAGGAGGATCTCCTGGTCGTTGAGGGGGAAGTCGGTGACGGCGCGGCTCTTCAGCATCGTCTGGGTGGCTTCGAGGGTGTTGGCGTCCTGGAGCGCGTACTCCTTGAACGTCACCGCCGCGAGCTCGTGGCCGAGACGCTCGCGGGCGTTCTTCGGCGGGACGAAGTAGAGGCTCGACTCGAAGACGTGCTTGTCGACCGCGGTCGGCCAGTAGTGGTACGTCAGGTACCAGCCGGGCGCCCAGATGAGCAGCATGAAGTTCGGGAAGAGGACGAACGAGTCGCTTCCCCACGCCTTGTGGCGGGCGGGGTTGAGGCTCTCCGGCAGGTCGTCCAGGCCCTCGATGTCGGGCCGGTCCCAGGGGCCGAACAGGCCGCTGCGCAGGATGCGCTCGATGGGCTTGACCATCGACGGGTCCTTGGGCGGGGACATGCCGCCCCACGACGAGATCATCGAGTGCGGGCCCTCCAGCTTGTAGTGGAGCGCCTCGTAGCCGTAGCTGAACAGCTTGTCGGCCTCGTCCTTGACGGCCTGCTTCTGGTGCAGCACCGGCGCGTGGTAGAACTCGGCGAACGCGTCGATGAACAGCTTCCAGTTGCTGCCGACCTCGGCCTTGTAGCTGTAGACCTCGGTCATCTCGTGGAAGGGGTAGCCCTCCAGGCCCTTGGCCATGTCGCCGAGGTAGTCGGCGAGCGGCGCGGCGTCCGGGTCGAGGTTCACGAAGATGAACCCCTCCCAGACCTCGCAGCGCACGGACTTGAGCCCGTAGTCGGACTTGTCGACGTTGAAGAACTCCTCCTCCTGCTGGATGAAGGTGAGCTCGCCCGCCAGGTCGTAGCGCCACGCGTGGTACTTGCAGGTGAACTGGCGGCAGGTGCCCTTGACCTCCTCCCCGGGGAAGTCGTTCCAGACGAGCTTGTTGCCGCGGTGCCGGCACACGTTGTGGAACGCGCGGATCTGCTTGTCCTTGCCGCGGACGATGATGAGCGACGTCTCCGCGGCGGCGAGTTCCTTGGTGAAGTAGCTGCCGACCTTCGGCACCGACTCCACGCGGCCGACGTTCAGCCAGCTGCGCTTGAAGATCGCCTCGCGCTCGGCCTCGTAGTGCGCGGGGTCGATGGAGTCGCTGTAGTTGACGGGTGCCGTGCCCAGCTCGGGGTAGTGCTCTGTCCAGCTGCCCGCGGCGGGTTTCGGGAAGTGAGGCAAGGGTCCGACCTCTCGATGCCGTTCCTTCTCGCTGACGAGAATGACATTCTCATTTGTGGATCGTAGGTTCTCACGGTCGCGTCACGACGTCAATCCGTCAGCCCCGGAGCTTCGCGAAATCCCAGCTCACGACCTTCTCGGGAAGTAGGCGCAGCCAGCCGTGGCGGCCGTCGTGGCGGAACTCGCCGCCGCCCGCGTACTTGTCGGCGAAGAGCCGCTCGGGGACGGACAGGACGTCCGACGGCTCGCCTTTGCGCGGAACCTCGCCGACGATCTCGACGCTCCCGAGGAGTTCGACCCCGCGCAGCCGCATGAAGTCGGTGCCGCCGTCGTCGACGATCACGCTGATCCGCGGGTCGCGCTCCTGATCCGTCCAGCGGCGGCTGCGGGTCAGCGAGTTCAGCCACAGGGCCGAGCCGTCCCACACGAACCACAGGGCGCTGGTGTGCGGACGGCCGTCCGGGCCGACCGTCGCGACCCTGCAGACCGGCTGCGTCCGCAGGAAGCCGTCCCGCTCGTCCGCGGTCATCGCGATGGCCCGGCCGCGGCGCTGCTCTTCCATGACCCCTCCTGGATGGTTGATTCTCGTAAATTGAGAAGATAGTTTCCGCAGCGAGAGGAAGGAAGCTCCGTCATGACGTCACCTGAACCGGAACTGCGCCCCGGGGCGCAGCTCGCCAGCACCGTGTGCGCGACGAAGGTGGTGGTCGTCCGGGCGCCCGCGCAGGGCGGTCCGGTGATCGCCTGCGGCGGCAGCCCGATGGCCGCCGCCGCCGGCAAGCCCGCGAAGCCGGCGGCGCCCTCCGGCGGCGCCGCGAACGCCACGCTCGTCGGCAAGCGCTACGTGGACGAGGCCGGGACCGTCGAACTGCTGTGCGTGTCCTCGGGGGCGGGCGAGCTCACCTGTGACGGCGCGCCCATGACCATCAAGGCGGCCAAGCCGCTGCCCGCCTCCGACTGAGGACCGCCGTTGACAACGCCACAGCCGCGACCGCCACGACCGCACCCGCCACGACGGCGACCGCCGCGACCGCGGCCGCCCGAGCCGCCACCGGCACCCTTCCGCGCACGGGCCGTGGAGGCCCGGTGAGCGATCTGGTCCTGATCGAGCAGCGCGGTCACGTGCGGGTGCTCACGCTGAACCGGCCCGAGGCGCGCAACGCCCTCGACCCGGCCGCGATGGAGGAACTCTCGGTCGCGCTGCGCGCGGCCGACGAGGACCCGGGCACGCGCGCGATCGTCCTGACGGGCGCGGGCACGGTGTTCTGCGCCGGGCTCGACCTGAAGGCGTTCGCCCGCGGCGGAGACATCAAGGGACTCGTGTGGTTCTACCACCGCAGCGTCCCGACCCCGGTCATCGCGGCGCTGAACGGCCACGCCCTCGGCGGCGGCTTCGAGCTGGTGCTGGCGTGCGACCTGGTCGTCGCCGCCGAGGACGCCCGGCTCGGGATGGCCGAGGTCAAGCGGGGCGTGTTCGCGGGCGGCGGCGGCACGACGCTGTCCCAGCGGATCCCGATGGCGCTCGCCCTGGAGATGGGCCTCACCGGCGACCCCGTCACCGCGGCGCGGGCCCGCGAGTACGGGCTGGTGAACCGCGTCGTCCCCGCCGACCGGGTCGTCGCGGAGGCGCTCGCCCTCGCCGACCGGATCGCCGGGAACGGCCCCCTGGGCGTCGCGATGACCAAGAAGCTCATGCGGCAGCGCCGCTGGTGCACGCCGGACGAGGTGCAAGAGGTGTTCGGCAGCGCGGACGCCAAGGAGGGGGCGCGCGCCTTCGCCGAGGGCCGGGCGCCGGAATGGACGGGAAGGTGACCACGCGGTGGACTTCGAGCTGAACGACGAGCAGAAGCTCTTCCGGGAGACGCTCCGCGACTTCGCCGACAAGGAGATCGCGCCGGTCGCCCCCGAATGGGAGCGGACCGGACGATATCCGACGGAGATCGTCGAGCGGCTCCGGGAACTCGGGCTGTTCGGCCTGAACGTGCCCGAGGAGTACGGCGGCCTCGGCGCCGACCGGGTCTCCTACGCGCTCGCGTTCGAGGAGATCGCCCGCGCCTGGCTCGGCGCGGCGGGGCTGTTCGGCCCGCACTCGGTCGCCTGCGTGCTGGTCGCCCGGCACGGCACCGCCGAGCAGAAGGAGCGGTACCTGCCCGCGATGGCGACCGGCGAGCTGCGCTCGGGGATCTGCCTGACCGAGCCGGGCGCCGGCACCGACCTGCAGGGCATCGCGACCACGGCCGTGCGCGACGGCGACCACTACGTGGTGACCGGCGCCAAGACGTGGATCACGAACGCGCGGGTCGCGGGCGTCCTGCCCGTCCTGGTCAAGACGGGACGCGCCGAACGCGCCCACGAGGGCATGTCAGTGCTGCTCGTCGACACGTCCTCGCCCGGCTTCAAGGTCACCCGGGACCTGCCCAAGCTCGGCTACAAGGGCCCCGAGACCTGCGAGCTCGTCCTGGACGAGGTGCGGGTGCCGGTCGCGGATCTGCTCGGCGGCGAGGAGGGACGCGGCATGCAGCAGATCCTCGGCGGGCTCGAGATCGGCCGGATCAACATCGCGGCCCGCGCCGTCGGCGTCGCGCAGGCGGCCTACGAGGCGGCGCTCGGCTACTCGCGGGAGCGGGAGGCGTTCGGCCGTCCGATCTCGAACTTCCAGGCCATCCAGCTGAAGCTCGCCGACATGGCCACCGAGATCCAGGCCGCGCGGCTGCTGACCTACTGGGCCGCGGACCGGGCCGAGAGCACCGGCGGCCGGGTCGACATGGAGGCCGGGATGGCGAAGATGTACGCCTCCGAGGTCGCCATCAAGTGCGCGCTGGAGTCGATGCGCATCCACGGCGGCTACGGCTACTCCGCGGAGTTCGTCGTCGAGCGGCTCTATCGCGACGCCCCGCTCATGGCGATCGGGGAGGGGACCAACGACGTCCAGCGCCTGGTCATCGCCAAGGCCCTCGTGTCCGGTGGGGGACGCCTGGGCTGGTGACCGCATCTCGGCGCGACGCGCGCGAGGCCCCCGGCGGGTTCCCGCCGGGGGCCTCGCGCGGTTCCGGCGAACCTCCCCGGATGACCGTCGCGTGACCCTTGTCACAGCACCGCAAACCGACCTACTGTGTGTTCAGTAGGTTTCTGGAAGGGGGCCTCCGGTTGACCGATGAACGGCCGTACGCCGCGCTTCTCGCCAAGGGCGAGGATCGCCGACAGCTGATCCTGTCCGCCGCCCAGCGCCTGCTGAAGCGGCACGGATGGCGCGGCATCACGCTCGGGCGGATCGCCCGCGAGGCCGGGGTGAGCCCGGCCGGCCTCCTGCACCACTTCGAGTCGAAAGAGGCCCTGCTCCACGCCGCCGTCGACGCCCGCGACGCCTACGACGAGGCGCACGCGGACATGGACGCCGACCTCATCACGCAACTCGAGAGCGTCGCCGAGCGGTTCCACCGCGCGCCCGACCTCGTCGGCATGTTCGCCGTCCTCCTGATGGAGAACCTTGACCCCGACGATCCGCTGCACGACCGCATGTTCGGCCGCTACCGATCCTCGGTGCGCCACGTCGCCGAAGGCATTCGGCGCGGCCAGCGCTCCGGCCGGTACCGCCCCGACCTGAACGCGGACGTGAAGGCCGTGGAGATCGTCGCCTTTCTCAACGGGATAGAGACATCATGGCTGCTGGACCCTTCGATTCCGCTGACCGAGGTTTTCACGGAGTACACCGGGTCGCTCGCCCGGCAGCTCGCACCGGTCGCCGGCACACCCTGAGGAACCATCTCGTCGTGGTCGCCCCGAGCATGCTCGGCGGCGTTCGTTTCGCGGGCGGCTGGGTGTTCGACCGCGTCGCCGCCGGATGGGACGTCACCGTCCTCACCGCCGACGGCACCGGCTCCAGGGCGCTGCGCATCCTCGGCGCGCGCGGCCTCGACCTGGAGATGGCCCTCAACGCCCGGGTGCGCGGTCCCCGGCCGCGCGCCCTCGCCCTGGACGCCGCCCTGTACGAGTCCGACGAGCAGATCCGCCGCAGGCTGATCGGCGTGCTCGACAGCGGCATGGACATCCGGCTGTGGGGCGGTCGCGCGCCGGCCGCGCACGCCGACGAGATCCCCGGCTGCGTGCACCACCGACTGAGCAACGCCGCCCGCGCGTTCAAGGCGCACGCCCTCGCCGCGCGCGACGCGTCCGCCGGGCGCGTCCCCCGCAGTGCGTCGCCCCGGACTGCATCACCGGCGAACTGCGCGCCCGCCCCCGCGGACGTCGTGCCCGTGCCCGCACCCGCGGGCACGGCGAGCGCCGATCCCGCGGAACGCCCGACCGAGACCTTCTGGCCGGCCGAGACCCTCCGCCCCTCCGGCATGCGGATCGCCTGACTCCGCACCGCCCATCGCCCGCCCCCTCACCCCGCCCCCTCACCTGGACGATCGGTCCCCGCGCCCGCGCGCCGCGTGCGCGAACGTCCGGGTGCCGCGACGTGCGCGCGTGCCCCACCGGGCCGCGTGCACGTTCGTCATGCCCTCGCCCGTTCGGCTTCGCCGCCGACCGCGGCGGAGCCAGAACGCGACTGGCGTAGACTGAGCGACGGTTCAATCGGCTGATGGCTGATTCGGGGTGCGCGAGGCGGCAAGGAGGGTGCGGTGACGAAGAGGGAATCGGCCGACGTCACGGGGGAGGGGACGGCCGCGCCGGAACGGCCGAGCCCGCGCGAGGTGCGCCGCCGGCAGCGGATCGAGCTCGGCCGGGAGCAGATGCTGGAGACCGCCGAGGAGCTGTTCGCCGAACGCGGCTACCACGAGACCAACCTGAAGGACGTCGCGCGGCGCTGCGAGTTCTCGGTCGGCTCGATCTACTCCTTCTTCGACAGCAAGGAGGCGCTGTACCTGGCGGTCCTGATGCGGCGGGGGCCGGGCCGGCTGGAGGAGATGAAGCGGCTCGCCGCGGCCGAAGGGTCGCCCGCGGGCGACCGGTTCGTCGCGCTGGTCACCGCGGAGCTCGAACATCGCCGCAAGTATCCGGCGTGGGCGCAGCTGGACGCCCAGATGACCAAGGCCGGGGGCCGGGAGGTCGCCGAGGTCCCGCAGGACTACAAGGACTTCCACCGCGAGACGGTGCGGATCCTCGCGGGCGTCGTCGCCGACGGGCAGGCCGACGGGACGGTCCGTCCCGGCGACCCGCACGCGCTCGCGCGCATGTGCAGCGCGCTCATCGACAGCTTCACGCTGATGGATCCGATGATCAGCGACGAGCCGGAGGGCATCGGCGCCGAAGAGTTCGTGACGTTCGTCCGGGAGACCTTCACCGTCGGGTGAGCGCGCGAAGCCCCGGGCCGCGGCACGGTGCCGCGGCCCGGGCGTCCGGGCCCTCCGGGGTCTCCGGGTCAGGTGCGGGCGATCTCCTGTTCGGCCTTGGCCCACAGCCAGCCCGCGTACTTGTGCAGGCCGTCGCCCATCGCGCGGTTCATCCTGCCCTTGAGCGCCAGGACGAACGAGCGCTCCAGCAGCGCGGCCAGCCGGAAGCACGCGAGCACCTGGAACCACCGGAAGTCGGACACGTCCCGGCCGGTCAGCGTCGCCCAGTGGGCGACGAGCTCCGCCCGTCCGGGCATGCCGTCCCACGGCTTCAGCTGCGGGTCGCTGCCGGGCGGGTCGCCCTCCTCGCGCCAGGCGGTGAGGATCCACGCCAGGTCGAGCAGCGGGTCGCCGACGGCGGCCATCTCCCAGTCGACGATCGCGGCGAGCTCCGGGGCGTCGTGCCGGAACATCACGTTGGCGAACTGCAGGTCGCCGTGGACGATGCCGCGGTGCCACGTCTTCGGCCGGTTGTCCTCCAGCCAGGCCGCGACGACGTCGACGAGCGGCGACTCGGCGTCGGTGTAGCCGTCGGTCTCCCGGTAGCCGTGCAGCATCGTCAGGTAGCGGGAGATCTGCTTGTCCAGCCACCCGTCGGTCCTGCTGAGGTCGCCGAGGCCGATCGCGTCGGGGTCCACCGCCGCCAGCGACGCGGCGCCGCCGATCAGCTCGAACGCCAGCTTCCGGCGCCACTCGGGGTCGGTGCCGTACGCGCCGGGAAGCCCGCCCCGGGGCATGAACCCCTCGATCTTCTCCAGGACGGAGAACGGCGCGCCGATCACGCCGAAGTCCAGGGAGCCCGCGTGCAGCCGCGGATGCGGGACGGACGTGCCGGCCAGCGCGCGCAGCACGCGCTCTCCCGTTCGAACGGCTTCGCGGCCTCCTCGCCCGCGTGCCTGCCCGGCCTGCGCAGCACAAGTTCGGTGCCGTCCGCCCGGCGCATCGTGAACAGCAGGTTCTGCGCGCCGCCCTTCAGCGGCTCCAGCGACTCGACCGGACCGTCCCCGGGGACGTCCGCGAGCCCCGGCCACGCGTTCAGCCGCGCCAGGTCGACGACGGGTTCTTCCGGGGCTTTCGATCCGCTCATCGGGCGACTCCGGTGTCGGTCAGGCGGCCCGCGAACTTCTTCCGCGCGGCCTCGATGCGGGCGGGCAGGTGCGCGGAGCCGAACAGCCGGTCGTCCGCCGGCTCGGCGTCCTTGAGCAGCAGCCGGGCGACGACGTCCTTGTGCGACTCGGTCGGGCCGTCCGCGACGCCCAGCACCGGCCCGGAGTTCCACATCTTCGCCAGCGGCAGCTCGTTGGACACCCCGAGCGAGCCGTGCAGGTGCATGGCCCGGTACAGGACGTCGACGAGCGTGCCGGGCGTGGCGGCCTTGACCGCCGAGATGTGCAGCCGCGCGGCCCGCGCGTCGGCCGGGTCGCCGCTCGCGTTCGACTTGTCGACCTGCCACGCCGCGTGCAGCACCTGCAGCCGGAACTGCTCCAGCCGGATCCACGTGTCGGCGAGCGACTGCCGGACGGACTGCTGCTTCGACAGCGGCCCGCCGCGGGTCTCCCGGCCGGCGATCCGCTCGATCATCATGTCCATCGCGCGGCGGCACTGCCCCACGGAGCGCATCGCGTGGTGCAGGCGCCCGCCGCCGAGCCGCTTCTGCGCGATCGCGAACCCGGTCCCGGGCTCGCCGAGCAGGTTCTCCCGCGGCACCCGGCAGCCGGTGAACCGCAGGTAGCCGTGCGCGCCCTCGCCGATGGGCTCGCCGCCGAGGCCCACCTGCCGGACCATCTCCATCCCCGGGGTGCCGCGCGGGACGAGCAGCATCGACGACCCCCGGTGCACGGGGACGTCCGGGTCGGTGACGACCATTGCGATGACGAACGCGGCGTACGGGTAGTTCGACGCGAACCACTTCTCGCCGTCGATCACCCACTCGTCCCCGTCGAGGACGGCCCGGCAGGTGAACGAGCCCGGGTCGGCGCCGCCGGTCGGCTCGGTCATCGCGTACGTCGACACGATGCGGCCGTCCAGCAGCGGCTCCAGGAACTCGCGGCGCTGCCGCTCGTTGCCGTAGTGCGCGAGGATCTCGGCGTTGCCCGAGTCGGGCGCCTGCGTGCCGAACACCATGGGCGCCCACTGCGACCGCCCGAGGATCTCGTTGAGCAGCGCCAGCTTGACCTGCCCCATGCCCATCCCGCCCAGCTCGGGCGAGATGTGCGCCGCCCACAGCCCCTGCTCCCGGACCTGCGCCTGCAGGGGCCGGACGACCTCGCGGAAGACTTCGCTGTCACGGTCGTAGGGGTCGTCGTTGCCCGGGAAGAGCACGTCGATCGGCTCGATCTCCTCCCGGACGAACCGGTCGACCCAGTCGAGTTTCGCCTGGAAATCGGGATCGGTGCTGAAATCCCACATGCCGTTCGTTCCTTTCGTCGGGTTCCGTCCTGGGTTCGGGCGGAGCCGTCACGGGATGCCGCCGTCGACCCGCAGCGTCGCGGCGGTCGTGTAACTGGAGGCGTCGGAGATCAGGTAGAGCGCGGCGCCGACGATCTCCGGGGGGTGCCCGATCCGCTGGAGCGCGTGCGGGCGCATCCCCTCGGCGAGCTGCTGCTCGTCGCCCCAGCCGCGCGTCGCCCCGGTGACGAAGGGCCCCGCCATGAGGGTGTTCACCCGCACCCGCGGCCCCAGCGCCTTGGCCAGGCCCTCGGTGAGGACGTTGAGCCCCGCCTTGGCCGCCGCGTACGGGACGATCGCCGGACGCGGCCGGATCGACCCCGTCGAACTCACGTTGACGATCGAGCCCCGCCCGGCCTCCGCCATCCGCTCCCCGGCGAGCACGGAGAGCCGGAACGGCCCCTTGAGGTTGAGGTTCATCACCGAGTCGAACATCTTCTCGGTGACGTCGCCGAGCGAGTCGTAGACGGGGGACATGCCCGCGTTGTTCACCAGCGCGTCGAGCCGTCCGAACCGGTCGTACACCGCGTCGACCAGCCCGGGGAGCCGATCCCACCGCCCCACGTGCACGCCGTACGGCAGCGCCGCGCGCCCGGTCTCCCGCTCGATCTCCTCGGCGACCGCCGTGCAGACGGCGAGGTCACGGCTGGCGATGACGACGTCGGCGCCGCAGCGGGCCGCACCGAACGCCATCTCCCGGCCCAGCCCCCGGCTGCCGCCGGTGATCAGCACGACCCGTCCGGTCAGGTCGAACAGCTCGTCCGCGAACCCCATCCGTCCTCCCCGCACTCATGTTCTCGATTCCAAGAATGCCATTCTCCACAAGGTAGAGCATTGCTGGACACAGAGGAAGAGCGGGGGCGTCAGCCCGGCCAGACCTCGCGGACGTTGCCGGAGGCGAGTTCCGCGAGGGCCTCCCGCAGCGGCGTGCGCAGCAGGACGAGATCGGCGGGCGCGCCCACGCGGACGCGGCGCGGCGCCCCGCCCGGATCGCCGGGCGGCGCGAGGTACGAACGCAGCGCGTCCCCCGGGGCGAGAACCTCGTCCGGCCCGAGCACGGCCCCCGACCGCGTGCGCCGCCGGACGGCCGCGTCCATCACGGCCCACGGGTCCGCGGGCCCGTACGGCGCGTCGCTCGACAGGCCGACCGGGACGCCCGCCGCGGCGAGCCCCGCGCACCGGTACAGGTCGGGCCGGTCGTCGGCCGGAACGTCGCGGAGATAGTCGTCGCCGCGATCGGCGATGAACCCCGGCTGGGTCACCACCCGCAGCCCCCGCGCGGCCAGCACCCCCGCGAACTCCGGCGGGACGAGCGCCGCGTGCTCGATCCGGTCGCCGGGCCGCGTGCCCGTCTCGTCGAACGCGGCGAGCAGCAGGAGCAGCGCCTCCCGGGTGACGCAGTGGACGGCGACGGCCCGTCCCGCGGCGTGCGCGCTCCGGACCCGCATCGCGAGATCGTCCAGCGACGGCAGCCCCGAGTCGGCCAGCACGATCTTGTACGGCCCGGCGGTGACCCGGGGACCCAGCCGGGGCGGGTCCTCCAGCGGGACGCCCAGCAGGTGGACGCGCTGGGGCAGCGAACCGTCGCGCACCGCCGCGCCGATCGAGCCGAGCGCGGTGCCGTCGAGGTCGGGCGTCGCGTCGGTGACGGCGGTGACGCCCATGCGCAGCAACCGCCCGCCGATCCCCGCCAGATCGGCCGGCGGGGCCGGCGGCAGCCGGTCGCGGAGCCAGCCGTCCGCCCGCCACAGCCGTCCGGTCGGCGCCCCCGCCGCGTCCCGCTCGATGCCCGGGTGCCCGCCCGAGTCGAGCCCGGCCGCGCGCACCGCGGCGGAGTTCAGCGTCCACAGCGCGCCGCTGCGGTGCTGCACCCGGACGGGCCGGTCGGCGCGGAACGCGTCGAGCCCCGCGGCATCGAGGTCGCCCGCGACCCCCTCCGCGTACCCCGTCCCCCGGATCCAGCCGTGCTCGTCGGCGACGGCCCCGCGCAACGCCGCCGCCAGTTCGTCCCGCGTCGTGACGTGCGGCGGCCCGCACCGCACCGAACGCTCCTCGGCCGCCATGGCGTGCAGGTGCAGATGGTGGTCGCACAGCCCCTGCAGCGCCGCCCCCGCACTCGACCACCCGCTCACCGCCCCGCCGCCCCAGCCCGCCCCCGATCTCGACGACCCGCCCGCCCGCGACCCGAACGTCCACCCGAGCGCGCCCGCCGACCTCGGCCCCCCGCAGCAACAACCCCCCGCTCAAGCCACGCCCCCAAAGCCCCCGACAAACCAGCTCACGCCACCCGGGGTTTGCGCGGCAGGCCGTCGATGCCGGGCCTTGGCGCGGCTGCCGTGCGCGGGCGAGTTGCTCACGGGAGGGGGATTCCCAGTTCGCGTAGCACGTCCGCCGTGTCCCGTCCCGGCTCGGGGGCGGTGCCGGTGGGTTCGCGGCGCGTCGGTTCGGCTACGGGGACGAGTCCGGTGCCGGTGTCGAGGGCCCAGCCGTCGCCGTGGCGGACGGCGGGCAGGGGCGGGTCGGGGTCGTGCGCGTCGAGGGTCGCGGCGACCACGTCCGACATGGCGATGTCCCACAGCGTGCCGCCGCCGCCCGGGGGCGCGGTGGCGGCCAGGGCGGCGGCGGTGAGGCCGGTGATGGGGTCGGCGATCGCGTCGCCGCAGAACAGCGGCGTCCCGTCCGGTTCGCGGCGGACGAGACCGCAGGCGGCGGCCACGTCGTCGCCGAAGCCGACGCGGTCGGCGTCGCGCCCGTACGCGCCGATCGACACCCAGGTGGTCCCGGCGGCGACGGCGGCGGACGCGTCCAGGCCGAACCGGGCGAGCGCGCGCGGGCGGGACGCCTCGATGACGATGTCGGCCGAGCGTCCACGAGCGCGCCATGGCGGCGCGGCCGCGGGGCTCGGCGGGGTCGAGCACCACGGAGCGGTGGCCCGCGTGCA
>NZ_MKJY01000116.1 GCF_001942465.1 Actinomadura sp. CNU-125 | reverse complement strand
GCGTGGCGTCCTCGCGACCGCGATCGCCGCCGCTCGGCGCTGACCGGCGCGCTGGCCGGGACGGTCGGCGCCGCGCTCACCGGGGACGGCGGGGCGGCCGTGGTGACGCAGTCGGCGGGCGGGCCGGTGGACGGCGCGGGCGACCTGTCCGGCGTCGCGGCGCGGGTGCTGCCGAGCGTCGTGCAGGTCGAGGTCGGGTCGGGCGGCGGACGGAGCGGCGGGTCCGGGTTCGTCATCGACGGCGCCGGTCACGTCCTGACGAACGCGCACGTCGTGGACGGCGGCGGCGAGGTCGCCGTGGTGCTGCCGGACCGGCGCAGGCTGACCGCGCGGGTCGTCGGGTCCGACACCGCGAACGATCTCGCGGTGCTGTCGGTCCCGGCGGGCGACGCCCCGCCGCCGCTGGCGTTCGGCCGGTCCGCCGACGCCCGGGTGGGCGACCCGGTGCTGGCGATCGGATCGCCGCTCGGGCTGGCCGGGACGGTGACCGCCGGGGTCGTCAGCGCGCCGCGCCGCGAGGTGCGGCTCGGCCCGAGCGAGCGGCAGCTCGCGCTGCAGACCGACGCGTCCATCAACCCGGGCAACTCGGGCGGGCCGCTGGTGAACGCGCGCGGCGAGGTCATCGGGGTCAACACCGCCATCGCGACCGTGCGCGGCGGCGGGTCGATCGGCATCGGGTTCGCGATCCCGGCGGACCGGGCGGTGGACGGCGTCCGCCGCATCATCGGCTGAAACCGGGGCGAACGGGGTAGCGAGGAAGGATAACGTCACGCCATGCGGGTGCTCGTGGTGGAGGACGAGGAGGACCTCGTCGAGGCGCTCCGGTACGGCCTGGTCCGTGCGGATTACGCGGTGGACGTGGCGTACGACGTGAACGAGGCGTCGCAGAAGCTGTACGCGGCGTCCTACGACCTGATGATCCTGGACCTGAACCTGCCGGACGGCGACGGCTTCGAGCTGTGCCGCGCCGTCCGGGCCGGGGAACTGGACGGCGAGAGCGGCCCCGACCTGCGGATCCTCATGCTGACCGCGCGGGACCGGCTCGCGACCGGGTCCGCGGCCTCGACGAGGGCGCCGACGACTACCTGGTGAAGCCGTTCGCGTTCCCCGAGCTGCTGGCCCGGGTGCGGGCGCTGCTGCGCCGCGACAGCGGCGGCGGGTCGGCGGTGTGGACGGTCGGCGAGCTGCGGCTCGACACCGGCCGCCGCGAGGCGTCCCGCGCCGGGCGGCGGCTGAACCTCTCCCCGAAGGAGTTCGCGGTGCTGCGGTACCTGATGAGCAGGCCCGGCCAGGTCGTCTCGCCCGAGGACCTCCTCGAACACGTGTGGGACGAGAACGCCGACCCCTTCACCAACACGGTGCGGGTCACGGTCGGGACGCTGCGCCGCAAGCTCGCCGGGGACGCGGGCGACGCCGAGGACCCGCTGATCGAGACGGTCGTGCGGCACGGCTACCGGCTCCGCGAGCCCGCCGGACGGGAGGGGGCGTGATGCGCGTGCGGCGACCGCACGGCGTGCGGCGACCGCCGCTGCCGGGGTTCGTCCACTCGATCCGGTTCCGGCTGACCGTCCTGTACTCGACGCTGCTGTTCGCCGTGACGGCGCTGGTCCTCGGCGGGACGTACCTCGCGGTCGCCCGCAGCACCGAGGCGCAGCCGATCACCGAGACGTACCAGGCGGAGAAGTACGTCGGCGGCGTCCGGTTCGGGGACGTCGAGGTCGTCAAGGTGCAGCAGGTGGAGCAGGCCGTCAACTACGAGACGCGCCGCACCCTGCGCAACTACTCGTTCGGGACGCTCGGCGGGCTGCTGGTCGCCAGCCTCGGCATCGGCTGGGTGCTGTCGGGACGGGCGCTGAAGCCGGTGCGGGCGATCGCCCGCACGACGGAGGAGATCCAGGCGACCGACCTGTCCCGCCGCATCCGGCTGTCGGGTCCGCGCGACGAGCTGCGCGAGCTGGCCGACACCGTCGACTCGATGCTCGACCGGCTCGACAGCGCGTTCCAGGCGCAGCGGCGGCTGATCGACGACGCGTCGCACGAGCTGCGCAGCCCCCTGGCCATCATCCGCGCGAACCTCGACACCGTGCTCAGCGCCCCGGACGCCGACGAACCCGACCGCCGCCGCGCCGTGGACGTCGTCGACCGCGCGACCACCCGGATGACGCGCCTCGTCGAGGACCTGCTCGCCACCGCGCGCCGCTCGGCGCCCGCGCTGGACGACGCCGACGTCGACCTCGCGGCCGTCGCGCACGAGTCCGTCGAGGAGTTCGGCTCGCTCGCGTCCGTCCGGGGGCTGTCGCTGGAGCCGCGGATCCGGGACGGTCTCGTGCTGATCGGCGACCACGACGCGCTGCGCCGCGCCGTCGGGAACCTGCTGTCGAACGCGGTGCGGCTCGCCCCCGAGGGGTCGGCGATCACGATCGGGACCGGGGTCGCCGGGAGCTGGCTGTGGGTCGCGGTCGGCGACGCCGGGCCCGGCCTGGCCCCGCACGAGCAGGACCGCGTCTTCGACCGGTTCTACCGGGGCGCGCGGGACCGCCGCACCCGCGACCGCGACCGCGCGACGGGCGACCGCCGGACGGGGCTCGGGCTCGCGATCGTCCGGCAGATCGTGGAGACGCACCAGGGCCAGGTCCGGCTGTTCTCGGCGGAGGGCGAGGGCAGCACGTTCGTCCTGTGGTTCCCGGCCGAGGGGAGCGGTGGCGCGCAGGCCGGGACGCCGCCGGAGACGAATCCGCTCGGCTGACCCGCCCGGCCTGCCCCGTCGCGCGAGCCGGTGGCGCGAGCAGGGGCGTGCCGGTAGCAGGATGGAGGCATGCGTCTACGGATCTTCACCGAGCCCCAGCAGGGGGCGAGCTACGAGACACTGCTGACCGTCGCGAAGGCGACCGAGGACCTCGGCTACGACGCCTTCTTCCGCTCGGACCACTACACCAAGATGGGCGACGTGACGGGCGAGCCGGGCCCGACCGACTCGTGGGTCACGCTCGGCGCGCTCGCCCGCGAGACCAGCCGGATCCGGCTGGGCACGCTGGTGACGGCCGCCACCTTCCGGCTGCCCGGCCCGCTCGCGATCTCCGTCGCGCAGGTCGACCGGATGAGCGGCGGACGCGTCGACTTCGGCCTCGGCACCGGCTGGTTCGAGGAGGAGCACGCCCACTACGGCATCCCGTTCCCGAGCCTGAACGAGCGGTTCGAGAAGCTGGAGGAGCAGCTCCAGATCTGCAAGGGCCTGTGGGGGACGCCGTCGGGCGAGACGTTCTCGTTCGGCGGCGAGCACTACACGCTCACCGATTCGCCCGCGCTGCCCAAGCCCGCGCAGGCGGGCGGCCCGCCGGTGCTGGTCGGCGGGTTCGGGGCCAAGCGCACCCCGCGCCTCGCCGCGGCCTACGCCGACGAGTACAACGTGCCGTTCCACCAGATGAAGGACACCGGGGGCGCGTTCGACCGCGTCCGGGCGGCGTGCGCGGACGCGGGCCGGACCCGTCCGATGGTGTACTCGGCCGCGCAGGTGGTGTGCTGCGGACGGGACGAGGCGGAGGTGCGGCGCCGCGCGGAGGCGATCGGCCGGCAGCCCGAGGAGCTGCGGGAGAACGGGCTGGCGGGCACCCCGCAGGAGCTCGTCGACAAGATCGGCGGATTCGGCGAGCTGGGCGCCGAGCGCCTCTACCTGCAGGTCCTCGACCTGTCCGACCTCGACCACCTGGAGCTGATCGCCGCCGAGGTGATGGGCAAGCTCTGAGGTGATGGGCAAGCTCTGACGGTTCGCCGGTTCGCTGGATCCGGCGGGGGCGGCGCCGTCCGTCCCCGCCGGGTCAGCCGAACACGCGCTGGAACGCCACGTGCCTGGGCGCGCCCTTCGCGGTGTCCCAGACGGCGAACACGACGTGCTCGAACCGGTCGGCGAAGTCGCCGCCGGGGCGCAGCGCGCGGGCGAACGTCTCGGCGACCTCGGCCGGGTCGTTGCGGAACACGCCGCAGCCCCAGGCGCCGAGCACGATCCGCCGGTGCCCGTTCGCGAGCGCCGCCGCGAGGACCTTGCGGGCGCGGACGTCCAGGACGTGCGGGATCCGCGCCTCCTGCGCCGGGTCGCGGATCGCGCCCCGGTTCGGTGCCGGGGAGGTCAGGAACGCGACCTCGTAGGGCTCCTCCAGCAGGACGCCCTGGTCGTCGCGGAACACCGGGACGCCCGGCGAGTAGATCATGTGGTCGCTGTACAGCAGGTCGCGTTGCTCGCGGTGGTGGTTGTAGTACTTCCAGGCCGAGGTGAGCGACGCGTAGAGGCCGGACGAGCGGGCGAGGCCCTCCTCCTGGGCGTGCGCGCCGTTGAGGAAGCCGCCGCCGGGGTTCTTCGCGGACGCGAAGTTCAGCGCCAGCGGGACCGCGTCCGGTGCGACCAGCCGCCGGGCGGCGGCGAGGGTCGTCTCGCCGGTGACCTCGATCCGGGTGCCCGCGCCGGCGGGCCCGGCCGCGATCTCCCGCAGGAGGTCGTCCAGTTCCTCGGGCCGGTAGAGGACGGTGCCGCGCCGGGACCGCTCGATGCTCTCGGCGACCTCGACGGTGCGCCCCGACGGGGCCCGGTAGTCGCCGCGCTCGATGATCTCGACGGTCTGCTGGGCGACGGAACGGCGTGGATGTCTGCTCATGATGTCCCGGATTGTCACGGCCGCCGGAGCGGCCCGCAAGCGCTTTTCGCGGCCGCGGCCCTACCGTCCGTCACCACGTTGGAAATATCACTAGTGCGGACTTATGCCCCTGACCTGTGACTTGTCGCGAAATGATCACTTACGTCGAGCGGGATCTGTCATGCTGAGCACGCTATGCCACGTCCACGATCTCGCTCCCGCCGCCGTCCGCCGAGCCCGTCCGGGGACGCCGGGGCGCAACCTCCGCATCAGCCCGCGAACCCGTTCGAGCATCCGCCGGGCCCGGCCCCCGGACATCCGGCCGAGCAGCAGTACGAGTACGCGAGCCCACCCCGGTCCCCCTCCCGGTCACCCTTCCGGAACCCCCGCCCGGGCCGCCGTCCGGACGGCGGGCGCGCGGCAGACGGCCCGGGACGGGCATCCGGTCGGGGCGCCCGGCGACGACCCCGGCGCGCTGACGGCCGAAGGGTTCGAGGACGAGCTCGACCGGGCGTTCGCGGGCGCGCGGCGCAACCGGGTCGTCGGCCTGGTCCTCGGCGGCATCGCGCTCGGCGTCGCGTGCGCTCCTCGGCGTCGCCGCGCTGGTCGCCTGGAACCCCGGTGCCGGCTCCGCGTCGGCGGCGCCCCACCCGAGCGCGAAGCCCGGCGCGAAGGAGTCCGCGAGCGCGTCGCCCAGCGCGGCGCCGACGACGTCGGCGCCGCCGTACATCCCGAAGAAGGGCAACGGGAAGTTCACCGTGGCCGACGGGGCGGAGGTGACCGGGCGGGGCGGCAAGGTCATGCGGTACATGGTCGCGGTGGAGGGCGGCCTCAAGCAGGACGTCGACGAGTTCGCGAAGGAGGTCGACGACATCCTCGGCGACCCGCGCGGCTGGACCGCCAAGGGCAAGTGGTCGTTCCAGCGCGTCGACTCCGGTTCGTATGAGTTCGTCGTGAAACTGTCGTCCCCGAGTACCACCGACAAGCTGTGCGCCGCGTACGGGATGGACACCGAAAGCGAGGTCAACTGCCGCGCGGGCAAGCAGGTGGTCGTCAACCTCAAGCGCTGGCTGCTGCTGACCAAGTACTACAAGGGGCAGCCGCACGAGTACCACGCGCTGACCATCAACCACGAGGTCGGGCACCGGCTCGGCTTCGGCCACATGACCTGCCCCGGCAAGGGCGAGCCCGCGCCGGTGATGATGCAGCAGATCTACGGGCTGAAGGGCTGCACGGCGAATCCGTGGCCCTTCGACGAGAACGGGACCTACCTGAAGGGCCCCGAGGTGCCCTGACCCCGACCCTGACCGAAAAAAGGGATGCGGGTGGTTCCCCCCGGTACGCCATGCTTGGGGGGTGCTTCTGACGATCACCACGACGCTGAGCCAGGCGAGCGATCTGGGCTTCCTGCTCCACAAACATCCCGACCGGGTCCAGACGTTCGACCAGGCGTACGGGACCGCGCACGTCTTCTATCCGGAGGCGGACCAGCATCGCTGCACGGCGGCGCTGCTACTGGACGTCGACGCGGTCAAGCTGGTCCGCACGCGCGCCAGAAGCACGCCCGACTTCTCCCTGGGCCAGTTCGTGAACGACCGCCCGTACGCGGCGTCGTCGCTGCTCGCGTCCGCCATGGCGAACGTGTACCGCACCGCCATGCGCGGGCGCTGCGACCTGCGTCCCGAACTGGCGGAGACGCCGATCCCGCTGGAGATCACGCTCCCGGCGCTGCCGTGCCGCGGCGGCCCCGGCCAGGCCGAGCGGTTCTTCCGCCCGCTCGGCTGGGAGGTGTCGGCCGAACGCGTCCCGCTCGACCCCGAGTTCCCGTCATGGGGCGACTCCCGGTACGTGACGCTCACGCTGACCGGGACCGTCCGGCTCGCCGACGCCCTGAACCAGCTGTACGTGCTGCTGCCCGTCCTCGACGACGCCAAGCACTACTGGGTGGCGTCCGACGAGGTCGACAAGCTGATCCGGGCGGGGGAGGGCTGGCTCGCGGCGCATCCCGACCGCGCCTCGATCACCCGCCGGTACCTGGCGAACCGGCGCACGCTCGTCCGGGCCGCGCTGGGCCGGCTCGCCGACGCCGACGGCGCGCCCGAGGACGCCCTCGACCCCGTCGAGATCGAGGAGGAGCCGCCCGCCGAGGACACCGCCGACGCCGGGAACACCGGGGCGGTGGCGGAGGAGCCGAAGGCGTCGCTGGCCGAGCGGCGCATCCGGGCGGTGACGGACGTGCTCGGCGCGGCGGGCGCGGCCAGCGTCATCGACCTCGGCTGCGGCTCGGGCAAGCTGCTCGCGCGGCTGCTCAAGGACGGTTCGTTCGCCTCCGTCGCCGGCGCGGACGTGTCGTTCCGCGCCGTCGAGCACGCGCGGCGCCGGCTCAAGCTCGACCGGCCGGGGCCGTCGCGCGCCCGGGACCGGGTCGCCGACCTGTTCCAGGGCGCCCTCACCTACGCCGACGACCGCTTCGGCGGCTACGACGCGGCGGTGCTGATGGAGGTCGTCGAGCACATCGACCCGCCCCGGCTCGGCGCCGTCGAGAAGGTGGTGTTCGGGCACGCCGCGCCGCGCGTCGTCGTGGTGACGACGCCGAACGCCGAGCACAACGTCCGCTACGAGGGGCTGGCGCCCGGCGCGATGCGACACCCCGACCACCGGTTCGAGTGGACGCGCGCCGAGTTCGCCGCGTGGGCGGACCGCGTCGCCGCCGCGCACGGCTACCAGGTCCGGCACGTTCCGGTCGGCGACGACGACCCCGAGGTCGGCGCCCCGACGCAGATGGGAGTTTTCACGAAATGACCGGACGTGAGATCAGGGTCCCGGAGACGGGCCTCGTCGTGCTGGTCGGCGTGTCCGGTTCCGGCAAGTCGCACTTCGCCCGCAAGCACTTCAAGCCGACGCAGGTCGTGTCGTCGGACTTCTGCCGCGGCGTCGTCTCCGACGACGAGAACGACCAGTCGGCCACCGGCGACGCGTTCGACCTGCTGCACTACATCGTGGGCACGCGGCTGCGGCGCGGCCTGCTCACCGTCGTGGACGCCACGAACGTGCAGACCAAGCCGCGGCAGCAGCTCCTCGCGCTCGCCAAGGAGCACAACGTGCTGTCGGCGGCGATCGTCCTGGACGTGCCCGAGAGCGTCGCGGCCGAACGCAACGCGACCCGTCCCGACCGCGCCGACCTGCCCGCGCACGTCCTGCCGCGGCAGCGCCGCGAGCTGCGCCGCGGCCTGCGCGGACTCGGCCGCGAGTTCCGCCGCGCCTACGTGCTGGACGGCGTCGAGGAGATCGACGCCGCCACGATCACCTTCGAGAAGCCGTGGAACGACCGCCGCGAGCTGACCGGCCCGTTCGACGTCATCGGCGACGTGCACGGCTGCCGCGCCGAACTCGAAGACCTCCTCGCCGGGCTCGGCTACGAGATCGAGCACGACGCCGACGGGCGCGCCGTCGGCGCGAACCACCCCGGCGGGCGCACCGCCGTGTTCGTCGGCGACCTCGTCGACCGCGGGCCCGACAGCCCGGGCGTGCTGCGGCTCGCGATGGGCATGGTCGCCGCCGGGCAGGCGCTGTGCGTGTCCGGCAACCACGAGGCGAAGCTCGTCAAGGCGCTGCGCGGCCGCAAGGTGCGGGTCGCGCACGGCCTCGCCGAGTCGCTGGAGCAGATGGAGCGCGAGCCGGAGGAGTTCCGCGCCGACGCCCTGCGGTTCATGGACGGACTCATCAGCCACTACGTCCTCGACGACGGCAACCTCGTCGTCGCGCACGCGGGACTGAAGGAGGACTACCACGGCCGCGCGTCCGGACGCGTCCGGTCGTTCGCCCTCTACGGCGACACCACCGGCGAGACGGACGAGTACGGCCTGCCCGTCCGGTACCCGTGGGCGCGCGACTACCGCGGCCGGGCGATGGTCGTGTACGGGCACACCCCGGTCCCGGACGCCGAGTGGATCAACAACACGATCTGCCTCGACACCGGGGCCGTGTTCGGCGGGAAGCTCACCGCGCTCCGCTATCCCGAACGCGAACTGTTCTCCGTCCCGGCGCGCGAGACCTGGTACGAGCCCGTCCGTCCGCTGGCGGCGCCCGCCGGGACGGCCGGGGGCGGACAGCGCGAGAGCGACTTCCTGCAGATCAAGGACGTCCTCGACAACACGGGCGTGCAGACGCGGCTGATGGGGCGCGTCACCGTCCGGGAGGAGAACGCCCTCGCGGCGCTGGAGGTGATGAGCCGGTTCGCGGTCGACCCGCGCTGGCTCGTCTACCTGCCGCCCACGATGGCGCCCGCCGCGACGTCGCCGCTCCCCGGGTACCTGGAGCACCCCGCCGAGGCGCTCGCCGGCTACCGCGACCGGGGCGTCGTGCGGGTCGTGTGCGAGGAGAAGCACATGGGCTCGCGGGCGGTCGCGTGGTGTGCCGCGACGCGGCCGTCGCCGCCGAGCGGTTCGGCGTGACCGACGGCACGACCGGCGCCGTCTACACCCGCACCGGCCGCGCGTTCTTCCGCGACCCGGCCCGGACGACGAGGCCCTCGCGCGGCTGCGCGCCGCGATCGGCGCCGCCGGGCTGTGGGACGAACTCGACACCGGCTGGCTCGTCCTGGACTGCGAGCTGCTGCCGTGGTCGGCGAAGGCGATGGACCTCATCCGCACCCAGTACGCCGCGACGGGCGCCGCCGCCCGCGCGTCCCTGCCGATGGCGGCGGACCTGCTGGCCCGCGCGCAGGGCCGCGGCCTCGACCTCGGCGGGCTGCGCGCGCACATCGACCGGCGCGCCGCGAACGCCGACCGCTTCCGGGACGCCTACGCCCGCTACTGCTGGGACGTGGACGGCGCCGGCCTCGGCGGCCTCGGCATCGCGCCGTTCCAGGTCCTCGCGGGGGAGGACCGCGCGTGGGCGAACACGCGCGACCACGACTGGCACATGGAGATCGCCGGACGGCTCGCCGACGCCGACCCGACCGGGTTCGTCCGCCGCACCGCCTCGCTGGTGGCCGACCTGAACGCGCCCGGCACCGACACCGTCGTCGCCGAGTGGTGGGAGAAGCTCACCGCGGCGGGCGGCGAGGGCATGGTCGTCAAGCCGCTCGGCCCGCTCCCCGAGGACGGCAAGTTCCAGCCGGGGACCAAGTGCCGGGGACGCGAGTACCTGCGGATCATCTACGGCCCGGACTACACCGAGCCGGAGAACCTGGAACGGCTGCGCGGCCGGTCGCTCGGCCGCAAGCGCTCCCTCGCGATGCGCGAGCACGCCCTCGGCGTCGAGGCCCTCGACCGCCTCACCGGCCGCGAGCCCCTGTGGCGGGTGCACCAGGCCGTCTTCGCCGTCCTGGCCCTGGAGTCCGAGCCGGTGGACCCCCGCCTCTGACCCGCCCTTTTCGTTGACTTGCGGCGTGTTGCCCTTATCCGGCCGCTCATAAGGGCACGCGCGCAAGTCAACGGACGCGGCGGACCGGATCTCGGCGTGCAAAAACGGCCGTGCGGTGTCGCTCCCGTGGGGGAGCGGGCCGCACGGCCGTCGCCGTTCTCGGGCGTCAGGTGGAGAACAGCATGTGGAACACGCTGCCGCCGTAGGGGCGGTGGTGCTGCGCGCCGTGGTGGTGGTGGTGCACCTGCGGTGCCGCGGGCGCGCTCCATCCCGGGTTCGCGGGCGCGGCCGGGGCGGCCGGGGGAGCGCCCCGGTACTGGGCCTCCATCTGGCCGAGGGCCTCGAGCTCGCCGTAGTCCAGGAAGATCCCCCGGCACGCGTCGCATTGCTCGATGTGAACGCCGCTCCGCGTGTAGGTCCGCATCACGCCACGGCACTTAGGGCAGTGCATCGCCTTACCATCCCTTCGTTATGGAACCCCAGGTAGAGGGTAAATCTAAGGCAGGTTCCCCGTCACGTCATGCCGGTTATCCGCCGCTATCGGTGGTGCAGGTCATTCTCCCGCAGGCGTCGACCATCGCCTGCTCGGGTCCGTCCAGCGGTCGATCGTCCTTCCTTGCGGATTGGACGCACGTGGCGGCGATCTGGATCGCAAGACTTTGCGCGGGTATGTCCAGGGTCGTCCAGGGGGCGCCGTCCGGCGGGACGGCCGGGCCCCCGGCGGCCCGGTAGGCGCCGAGGAACCGCTCCCACTCGTCCGGCGGCAGGACGCCCGCGCAGTACAGCGCCGCCGGACGGGCGAGGTCCCACGCGGGGTCGCCGCGGCCCAGGTCCTCGATGTCGATGAGGCGCCAGCCGTCCCGCACGCGGACCATCTGGCCGAGGTGCCAGTCGCCGTGCACGACGCGCTCCGGCGCGCGCGGCGGTTCGGCGTCCCCGCGGATCCACGCGGCAGCCCGGCGAACGCGCGGCGCACCACGTCCTCGGCGGGGCCGTCCCCGAGTCGCCCCACCAGCCGCGCGACCCGCTCCGGACGTCCCCAGGACGGCGCGCCGTCCGGGACGGGCACCCGGTGCAGGGCCGCGAGCAGCCGTGCGCCCTCCTCCCACGGCAGCGCGCGCGCGGGTCCACCGGCTCCCCGTACGGGGCGACGGTGACGGTCCGGCCGCCCGCGTCGACCGGCGGGCCGTCCGGACCCAGCAGGATGTGCGGCAGCGCGGCCGCCAGCCGGATCCGGTCGAGGAACGCCGCGCCGAGGTCGCGGTCGGGCTGGTGCGCCTTCACCGCGACGTCGCCGACCCGCACCACCAGCACGCCGTGCCGGTCGTACAGCGTCTCCGGCGCATCGGACGTCTCCGGCGAACCGCCACCGATCTCGACGAGCCGCGCGAACAGCTCGGACTGGGGGGTCTCGGTATGCACCAGGACAGTCAACCACCCGGTACCGCGCCGCGCCCGGCAGGTCTCCGTGACAGCGCGAGGACGCACGCGGTGGCGACCGCCGCGAACACCGCGAGCGCCGCGCACACGACGCGCAGCGCGTCGGTGTAGTGCGCCCCGGCGAGCCGGTCGCCGCTCAGCACCGCGAGGGCCGCGCCCACCACCGCGATCGCGATCGTCTCGGCGGCCAGCCGCGCGGTCGAGAACATCCCGGCCGCCGTCCCGGCCTGCTCGGGCCGGACGGCCGTCACCGCCAGCCCGTCGAGCAGGCCCGTCGACAGCCCGAACCCCGCCCCGGTGAGCGCCAGCGGGACGGCCAGCGCCCACGGCGTGCTGCCCGGCCCGATCGTCACCAGCAGCAGCGCGCCCGCGCCCGTCACCGCCACCGACCCGGCCACCAGCGGCCCCGCCGGGATCCGCTTGGCGAGGGCCGCACCGGCGGTCGGCAGCACCACGGTCGGCGCTGTGAGCATCAGCAGCCACAGCCCCGCCTCGCCGGCGTCCAGTCCCACGACGGAGATGAGGTACGACGGCAGGTACACCAGCATCGGCACCAGCACGAACACGATCGATCCGGCCGCCACCGCGTACGAGGAGAACCGCCGGTTCGCCAGCAGCGCGAGCTCGAACATCGGGTCGTCCGTCCGCCGCTCGACGGCCGCGAACGCCGCCGCCAGCGCCGCCGCCAGGACGAACCCGGCCAGGACGAGCGGCGCGCCGAACCCGCGCTCGCCGCCCTCCACGATCGAGGTGATCAGCGCCAGCAGCGCGCCCGTGAACAGCGCCGCGCCCGCCCAGTCGATCCGCCGCCCGGGCTCGCCCCGCCCGGCGGGCAGCCGCGGGACGAACAGCAGCACCAGCCCCGCGAGCGCGGCCGGCGCCCCGAACGCGGCCCGCCAGCCCAGCGTCTCGACCAGCAGCCCGCCGACCGTCGGACCGAACGCCAGGCCCGCCCCGAGCACCGTGCCGAGCAGCCCGACAGCCCGCACCCGCGCCGTCCCGTGGAACGTCGCCGCCAGGATCGCCGACCCGCCCGTCGCGGACGCGGCGGCGCCGACCCCGCCGAGCACCCGCACCGCGTTGAGCGTCAGGACGTCCTGGGACGCCGCCGCGGCCAGGCCCGTCGCGCAGAACACCGCCACGCCCCCGGCGAAGACCCGCCGCCGGCCCGCCACGTCCGCCAGCGACCCCATCGCGACCAGGAAACTCGCGAAGCACGCGTTGTACCCGGTGATCACCCACTGCGACGCGGTGAGGCCCGCGCCGAGATCCGCCCGGATGTCCGGCAGCGCCACCGACACGCCCGTGATCGTCAGCGGGGACGTGAACGACGACAGCAGGACGACGGCCAGGACGAGCGCGTTCCCCTTCAGTGCCCGGTGCTCCCGTCGATGCGCTCCCGCAGCAGGTCCGCGTGCCCGTTGTGCCGCGCGTACTCCTCGACCATCGACCAGTACACCCACCGCAGGCTCATCTCGACGCCGCGCCGCGGATCCCGGTACGTCTCGTCGAGGGACCGGCCGGACGTCGTCCGGCGGCACGCGTCGATCTCCGCGCGGTACACGGCCAGATCGGCTTCCGCGTCGGCGCCGTCGACCCGGAACTCGGCTTCGAGGTCGTCGTCCGACACGTACAGGTACTCGACGTTCTCGCCGGCGAACCGCGTCCGGAACCAGTCGCGCTCGACCTCCGCCATGTGCCGGACGAGCCCCAGCAGCGACAGCTCGGACGGTTCGGCGCACCGCAGCTTCAGCTGCTCGGCCGTCAGCCCGGAGCACTTCCACAGCAGCGTCTCGCGGTGGTGGTCGAGCCACGCGTCGGCGAGCGAACGCTCGTCGCCCGTCAGGTGGTCGGCCCACGGATGGGAGCGGGTCACGTCGGGAGCGGTCCAGGTCATGGTTCCACTATGTCGGAGTCAATCCCGGTATGCAGGCCGATATCCGGGTAGGGAGGGCGCCTGCCGGAACGGGGCTCGGCACGCCCAGGGGGGAACCATGCCGGACGCGACACTGACCTTCATCGGGAACGCCACGACCATCATCCGGTACGGGCCGTTCACACTGCTGACCGATCCGAACTTCCTGCGCCGCGGGGACCGCGCCTACCTCGGGTACGGCATCCGCAGCGAGCGGCTGCGCGACCCCGCGATCACCGCGGAGCAACTGCCGTCCGTCGACGCGGTCGTCCTGTCGCACCTGCACGACGACCACTGGGACCCCGTCGCCGAACGGCACCTCGACCGCGGCCTGCCCGTCCTCACCACCGGCGCCGCCGCCAGGGCGCTGACCGGGCGCGGCTTCCGCGAGGCCGTCGGCCTGCGCACCTGGGAGGGGCAGCCGCTCGTCAAGGGCGACCACCGCGTCACCGTCACCGCGATGCCCGGACGGCACGCGCCGGGCCCGCTGCGGCACGCCCTGCCGCCGGTCATGGGCTCGCTGCTGGAGTTCGGCCCCCGCGCGGGCGGACCCCAACTCCGCATGTACATCAGCGGCGACACCCTCATGTACGACGGACTCGCCGAAATCTCCCGCAGATACCCGGAGATCGACGCGGGAATCGTCCACCTCGGCGGGACCAGGCTCCTCGGCCTGCTCACCGTCACGATGGACGGACGGCAGGGCGCCCGCTGGGTCCAGACGTCCGGCTGCGCCACCGTCGTGCCCGTCCACTACGACGACTACACGGTGTTCAAATCACCCCTGTCGGACTTCGAGGGCGAGATCCACCGGCGCGGCATGGACGCGCGGCTGCGCCGCGTGGAGCGCGGCGGCACGGTCCCGATCGTCCCGAAGAGCCGGGTCCGGACCCGCCTGCCGTACTGACCGCGAGGGACGGCGCGTCAGCGCGTCCAGCCCGCCGAGTCGGTGACGGTGCGCGCCCCGGGCTCGGCGGGCTCCACGGCCCGCCCCTCGAACGCGGTGGACAGCACGATGTGGGAGTTCATCTCCCCGTGCTCCCCGAGCCGTTCCAGGACGCCCTCCAGATGCGGCATCGACGCCAGCCGCACCTTGAGCATCGAGCACCAGCTCCCGCTCAGCTTGTGCACCTCGACGACCTCCGGCAGGTCCTCGGCGGCCGTGGTCTTCAGCAGGCAGCGGCCGAGCGAGCAGCGCATCTGCACGAACGCGGTCAGCGGCTGCCCGGCGCGGGCCGGGTCGACCACCGCCCGGTAGCCGGTGATGATGCCCGCCTCCTCCAGCCGCCGCACCCGTTCGGCGACCGCGGGCGCGGACAGGTTGACGCGGCCCGCGAGCCGGTTGAACGGCAGCCGCCCGTCCCGCTGCAGCTCCGCGAGGATGCGCCAGTCCGTCCGGTCGAGGTCCCGATCCATGTGCAAAGCCCTTCCCGCCGGACACCTTCGAAAATAGGGGTGAACCGCGCCGGACGCCATCGATCGTCCATTCTCCGCGGCGTCCGTCCTTCCTACCGTTTCGGGCATGGACTCCACCCCCGGGAACCCCGCCGCCGCCCGCCGCCCGATGGCCGCCCTCTGCTCGGGGACCGCGCTGATGAACGCCGCGATGGCGATGACGTCGGCGACGGGCGGCGCTCGCCGCCGCCGACCGGCTCGGCACCGGCTGGGGCGGCCTGCCGAACACCGCCGGGATCGTCGGCACCGGCGCGGGCGCGCTGCTGCTGACGCGGGCGACGCGCCGGACGGGACGGCGCCGCGCGTTCGTCCTCGGCTACGCCGTCGCCGCCGCCGGGGCGGGCCTGGCCGCGGCCGCCGTCGCGCACGGCGACGTCGCCGGGCTGTGCGCGGGATGCTGCTGCTCGGCCTCGGCACGCCGCCGCGCAGCTGTCCCGCTACGCGGCCGCCGAACTGCACCCGCCGGGACGGCGCGGCTCCTCGATCGGCTCGTCGTCGCGGCGGCCGCCGTCGGCGCGGTCGGCGGCCCGCTGCTGCTCGACCCGTCCGGCGACCTGGCGGGCCGGCTGCTCGACCGGCACGGCGGCGCCGTGCTCGCCGGGCCGTTCCTGGCGGGCCTGCTCGCTTGCGTCGCCGCCGCCGCGCCCGCCG
>NZ_MKJY01000115.1 GCF_001942465.1 Actinomadura sp. CNU-125 | reverse complement strand
GGTCGAGATCGGCCCGCCCCCGAACGACCCGGCCCCGCATGACGGATCCCGAAATGTCGCCCCGCGCGCCGGCCGGCCGGCCGTACACGTCATCCCGCCGATCGTCGCCTCGCCCGGCGAAGACCGGTCCGGCCCATCGCGTCCGCGGCCGGGACGATCCGGCCGCGGACGCGGGACGCGGCCGGATCGTCCGGGCGGACGAAGCGGTGGCCCTCGCCGCGGCACCAGGCGGCGAGATGCACCGCGAGCGCCGAGGCGGTGCCGCTCACCGCCAGTTCGTCCCCGGGCGCCAGGGCGGTCAGGGCCCGGCGGACGAGGATGTGGGCGCCGTGTTCGAAGCCCAGGTCCGCGAGGTCGAGGTGCCTCAAGGGGTGTAGCCGCGCGCGGTCACCCGGCCGTCCCGGTCGTAGAAGGCGGCCTCGTCGACGGCCCGCTCCAGCGCCGCGTAGCCGTCGGCGCGGCCGTCCTCCCAGGACTTCAGCCCTTCGAGGTCCAGCAGCGGGCGGGCGGCGGGGTCGGCGAAGCTCATCGACAGCAGCAGCGCCGCGAAGCGGTCGGCGGCCTCGTCCGGAAGCGAGTCGGACACCGTGAGGTTGCAGTGGTCGTAGGGCGGGGTCTGCGCGAGGATGCGGGTGCCGTCGGCGGGCAGCACGCCCTCGGTGCCGAACAGCAGGTGGTTCGCGTCGACCATGCAGGCGGCGGCCACCTCGCCGGACGCCAGCGCCGCCGCCGCATCCCGTTCGCCGCCGACGTGGTCGCCGTGCAGCCCGACGCCGACGTCGAAGCGGCGGACGTCCACGTCGATGCCGTGCGTCCGCAGGTACGACAGCGGAAGCAGCGCGGCCTGCGGGGAGTCGACGGCGCCCGCCGCGACCGTCTCGCCCTTCAGGTCCGCGACGGTGGTGAACGGCGAGTCCGCGCGCACGACGATGACCGAGGTGAGGTCGCGGTCGGTGTCGCGCATGACCAGCGGACGGACGCGGCGGCCGCGGGACTCGGCCAGCCTGCGGGCCCGGACCCAGGCGAGCGGCGAGTTCCACGCCGCGTGGATCCGGCCGAGCGTCAGGTCTTCGACCTGCCGCTCGTAGTTGGAGTACAGGACGAAGTCGAACGCGAATCCGCGCGCGGCGAGCCATTCGCGGAATCCGGTCCAGATCGTCACGACCTTCGGGTCGTAGGCGACCGCGCCCATCAGCAGCATGGGTTCTCCTCTCCGAACAGCGGCAGGCCGAGGCCCGCCCGGGCGACGAAGTCGTGCAGCGCCTCGGTGGTGGGCGCCATGACGCGGGAGGCGAGCGCGTCCCGGAAGCGGCGCTCGACGCCGCCGCCGCGGCGGAACGCCGACCCGCCGCACAGCCGCAGCTCCCCGTCGGCGACCTCGGCGGCGGCCTCGGCGGCGACGGCCTTGACCTGCAGGACGCGCAGCGTCGCGTCCGCGCGGCCGGTGTCGAGGGCGGCGAGGGTGTCGGCCAGGAACGCGCGGGTCTCGTCCACGCGGATGCGGAGCCGGGCGTAGGCGGCGCGGGCCCCCGGGTCGTCCGCGGGGGTCCGCCCGATGTGCTCGAAGCGGGTGCGGGTCATGCGGTCGCGGGCGGAGTCCATGAGCGATTCCATGACGCCGAGCGAGAACGCGGCGCTCAGCACCAGGAACGGCGGGAGGGCCGTGCCGAGCGCGATGTCGAGCCCGGCGCCGTCCGCGCCGAGCATCGCGCCGGGCGGCACCCGGACGCCGTCCGCGGTGACCGGGCTCGACGCGTTGCCGCGCAGGCCGAGCCCGTCGAAGGGGCCGTCGACGGTCAGGCCGGAGGCGCCGGACGGCACGTACCAGAGCGTCATCGGGCCGGGCGCGGCCAGCGGGCGGCTCGACCAGACGAGGCCGTCGGCTTCCCCGGCGGAGGTGACGAAGCTCTTGCGGGCGTCGAGGCGGACGGCGGAACCGTCGGCCGTCGCGGTGCCGACGGGCGCCCAGAAGTGGCTGCGCGACCCGGACTCGGAGAAGGCGAGGGTGACGAGGTGCTCGCCGGCGGCGATCGCGCGGCGGACGTCGTCCGGTCCGTGCGCTTCGAGCACGGCCGCGGCGGCGTAGTGCATGAGGACGACCATCGCCGTGGAGCCGCAGGCCCCGGCGAGCCGTTCGACGACCCGGGCGGCGTCCGCGAGCCCGCGCGCGTCCGGGGCGCCGAGCAGGCCGAGGCGCCCGCGTCGGCGAGGGCCGCGACGCCCGCGCGGGGGAAGGTCCCGGTCTCGTCCACCCCGGCGGCGGCCGGGGTCGATCACGTCGTCGACGACGGTGTCGAGCGCGGCCGTCGGATCGGCGGCACGAGGTTCGGGCATAACGGTCGAAGTCACAGTGTTCTCCCACGTTTCGGCGAGCCGCGGTCCGCGCGGCCCGGGACTCGCCGCCCGACCGGACGGCCGTGCGTCGCGGTTCAGCGGCGTGCGGGCATGGCCGTCCCCCTCTCCACGCAAGATCATCAGCAGTGCTCTTCCTCCGTGCGCCCGGTTCAAACGGCCGCGCGGCGCGGCGCTTCCGGCGCGCCGTAAGCTTGCGGTATGCCGGACGGTCCGCCCCCATGCGCGTGTGTGCTCTGCCGTGACTACGGCGACCGCGACCGGCTGGACAACTTCCTGCTCCGCACGATGGTCCACGTCAGCCAGTACGGCTGGAGCGTCGTGCTGAACCATCCGGACGACGTCGGGCCCGGCTGGGCGTACACGATCGGGCTGTGGCACAGCCACCGGGTCCCCGAGCTCGCCATGTTCGGCGGCGACGTCTACGAGATGGAGGAGTCGCTGGACCTCCTCGGCCGGCAGTCCGCCGAGGGGCGCCCGCCCGCCGAGGGCGAGCGCCGCGAGGGCGTCGTCCGGGGCGGGCCCGCCGGGTTCCGCGCCGTCGACCGCCGCTGGTACGACGCGCTGCTGCGCGGCGCCGTCGCGTACTACCGGCGGACGCCGCCGCCGTTCCTGCAGGTCCTGTGGCCGAACGCCGACGGCCTGTTCCCCTGGCAGCCCGGCACCGACCTGCCGTTCCGGCGTTCGCAGCCGTGGCTGTGGCTGTCCCCCGGCCAGCACTCCCCCGGCGCGTGGACGCGCCGCCTGCGGGCCGGGCCGTGACGTAAGATCGCCGGGTGTACGGGCCGATCGCCGAGACCATCCGGACGCAGCGGCTCGTCCTGGAGCCGCCCGCGCCCCACGACGCCGACGAGATGGCGGCCGTCCTGAACGACCGGCGGCTGCACCGGCACATCGGCGGCGACCCCCTCACCCCCGCCGAGCTGCGCGACCGTTACGCGCGGCTCGCCGCCGGGCCGTCCCCGTTCCACCAGGAGTACTGGCTGTACTGGATCGTCCGCCGGGCCCGCGACGGCCGGGCGGTCGGCTACGTCCAGGCGACGGTGCGGCCCGCGCCCGGCCGCTACGCCGTGGCGCCCCCGGCCGCCGGGTCGACGGTCACGCGCGAGGCGCCCGCCACGGTCGCGTCGGTCGCCTGGGTGATCGGCATGCCGTACCAGGGGTTCGGGTTCGCGACCGAGGCCGCCCGCGCCCTGCTCGGCTGGCTGCACGACCGCGGCGTCCACGAGATCGTCGCGCTGATCCACCCGCGGAACCGGCCGTCCGCCGCCGTCGCCGCGAAGCTCGGGCTGCGCCGCACCGCCGAGACCGCCGACGACGAGACCGTCTGGCGGCTCCCCGCCCCGGACGACCCCGCGACGGACACACCGGGATGACACTCTGATATCCGGCGGTGGCGGGTACGGAGGAGGCGGGTAGGTCACAATCGGCTGCGCGGCGGCGCGCGGACGGCGGTGGACGAGCCGGCGGGACGAGACGGCGGGAGTGGGAGAGCATGCTGGAGGTCTGGCCCGGGGATCCGTACCCGCTGGGCGCCACCTGGGACGGCACGGGCACCAACTTCGCGCTGTTCTCCGAGGTGGCCCGGCGGGTCGAGCTCTGCCTGTTCGACGAGCGCGGCCGCGAGACGCGGTACGAACTGCCCGAGGTGGACGGGTTCGTCCGGCACGGCTACCTGCCCGGCGTCGGGCCCGGACGGCGCTACGGGTACCGGGTGCACGGGCCGTTCGACCCGCGCGCCGGGCACCGCTGCAACCCGGCGAAGCTGCTGCTGGACCCGTACGGCAAGGCCGTCGAGGGCAACGTCCGGTGGCACGAGTCGCTGTTCTCGTACCGGTTCACCGACCCCGACGTCCTCAACGAGGACGACAGCGCCCCCTACATGCCGAAGAACGTGGTGGTGAACCCGTTCTTCGACTGGGGCGACGACCGGCCGCCGCGCGTCCCGTACCACGAGAGCGTCATCTACGAGGCGCACGTCAAGGGCCTGACGCGGCTGCACCCGGGCATCCCGGAGGAGCAGCGCGGGACGTACGCGGGGCTGGCGCACCCGGTGCTCATCGACCATCTCCTCGACCTCGGCGTGACGGCCGTCGAGCTGATGCCGGTGCACCAGTCGGTGCCCGAGCACGCGCTCGTCGCGCGCGGGCTCGACAACTACTGGGGCTACAACACGATCGGGTTCCTCGCGCCGCACAACTCCTACAGCTCGTCCGGGGGGCGCGGGGAGCAGGTGCTGGAGTTCAAGGCGATGGTCCGGGCCCTGCACGAAGCGGGCATCGAGGTCATCCTGGACGTCGTCTACAACCACACCGCCGAAGGGGACCACCTCGGGCCGACGCTGTCGTTCCGGGGCATCGACAACGCGTCCTACTACCGGCTGCGCGACGACGACAAGCGCTACCACCTCGACTACACCGGCTGCGGCAACTCGCTGAACGTGCGCAGCCCGCACGCCCTGCAGCTGATCATGGACTCGCTGCGGTACTGGATCCTGGACATGCACGTGGACGCTTCCGCTTCGACCTCGCGTCCGCGCTGGCCCGCGAACTGCACGACGTCGACCGGCTCGCCGCGTTCTTCGACCTCGTCCAGCAGGACCCGGTCGTCTCGCAGGTGAAGCTGATCGCCGAACCGTGGGACGTCGGCGAGGGCGGCTACCAGGTCGGCAACTTCCCGCCGCTGTGGACCGAGTGGAACGGCAAGTACCGCGACACCGTCCGCGACTTCTGGCGCGGCTCGTACGCGACGATGCCGGAGTTCGCGTCCCGGCTGACCGGCTCGTCCGACCTGTACGAGCACAGCGCGCGGCGCCCGTTCGCGTCCATCAACTTCGTGACCTGCCACGACGGGTTCACCCTGCACGACCTCGTGTCGTACGACCACAAGCACAACGAGGCGAACGGCGAGGGGAACCGGGACGGGACGGACGACAACCGCTCGTGGAACTGCGGGCACGAGGGACCGGCGCGCGACCCGTCCGTCCGCGGGCTGCGGGCCCGGCAGAAGCGCAACTTCCTCGCGACGCTGTTCCTGTCGCAGGGCGTGCCGATGCTGTCGCACGGCGACGAGCTGGGCCGCACGCAGCAGGGCAACAACAACGCCTACTGCCAGGACAACGAGATCGCGTGGGTGCACTGGGACGACGCCGAGGAGGTCGAGTTCGTCCGGTCCCTGTCGCGGCTGCGCCGCGACCACCCGGTGTTCCGGCGCCGCCGGTTCTTCACCGGCACCGGGACGGGCGCCGCCGCCGACATCGCCTGGCTCACCCCGGCGGGCGAGATCATGACCGACCAGGACTGGAACGTCGGCTTCGCCAAGAGCCTCGGCGTGTTCCTCAACGGCGACGCCATCACCGAACCCGACCGGCGCGGCCGCCGGGTCCGGGACGACTCGTTCCTGCTGCTGATCAACGCCGGGCCCGACCCCCAGGAGTTCACGATCCCGGGGGCCGAGTACGGCGAGCGCTGGGCGCACACGCTGGACACCGCCGAGCCCCGCGGGGTCGGCGAGCGTCCCCGCGCCGGGGCCCGCGCGACGCTGAAGATCGCCGACCGTTCCCTGTCGGTGCTGCGCCGCGTGTGACGGGTCAGATCGGGCTCACCTCCATCGCCGTCAGGAACACCAGGACGACCGTCGCGGCGGCCACGACGCCGTGCACCGCCACGGCCGCCGCCGGGAACGCCTGCTCGGCGCCGCGCGCGTGCCGCCCGCCGCGGCCCACGAGCCAGCGGGTGAACAGCAGGAACCCTTGCAGGACGACGACGATGAGCGCGGCGAACGCCCACCAGGCGTAGGCCGGGTCGGCGGTGACCAGGTGGCCGATCCAGAGCGCCAGCCCGCCGACGGCGGCGAGCGGGTGCCCCACGACGACCAGTTTCGGAAAGCGCGTCACCTTGGTCGCCAGCCCCCCGTGCACGATCCAGGTGATCAGCAGGTACCCGCCGGCGAGTGCGGCGAGGACCCATGCTGCGAGCGCAACGAACTCCACCCCCTGCTCCCTTCTGAGATTCTCAAGTCCCCCGACGGCAGTGTCGTCGCCCCATGACGCGAGAATGCGGAAATTCGCGCAGATTGCCGCCTCCGGCCGTCCCGCGGCCGTGCACTACCGTGAAGGATCTATGCGGCCACTGACGTCTTCGCCCCACCATGTCGATCTCGCCGAGCAGTACGCGTATCCGCCCGACGGGCCGTGGCTGCGCGCCAACATGGTCGCCGGACTGGACGGCGCCGCCCAGCGCGACGAGCGCAGCGGCGGGCTCGGCAACGAGTCCGACAAGCGGCTGTTCCTGCTGCTGCGCGGCCTGGCCGACGCCGTGATCGTCGGTGCCGGCACGGTCCGCGCCGAGGGCTACGGGCCGGTCCGTCCCGTCCCGGAGTGGGGCGCGGTGCGCGACGGGCGGCCGCCGGTGCCGCCGCTGGTGATCGTGTCCCGCTCGCTCGGGCTGGACTTCGACGGGCCGGCGTTCACCGAGGCGCAGGTACCGACGATCGTGCTGACCTGCGCGGACGCCGATCCCGAGCGGCTTCGCGAGGCGCGTGCCCGCGCCGAGGTGATCGTCGCCGGGGAGCGCGCCCTCGACTTCGGGGTCGCGTTCCGGGCGCTCGCCGCGCTGGGCCACCGGCGACTGCTGTGCGAGGGCGGCCCGGCCGTCCTCGGGCAGATCGCCGCCGCGGGCCTGCTCGACGAGCTGTGCCTGACGCTCAGCCCGATGCTGCTCGGCGGCGACGCGCTGCGGATCCTCGACGGCCCGACCGTGCCCGACCCGGCGCCGACGCTCGCGCACGCCCTCACCGACGACGACTTCCTCTTCCTCCGCTACACGCGCGCCACCCGGTAGCGGACGAACAGCACGCCCTCGTCCAGGTAGACGGCCGCCGGATCCACCGGAATCTCGGCGGGCAGGCCGGTGAGCAGCGGCGTGCGCGGGCCGTGCAGGGCGGGCGCGATGTTGAGGCACAGCTCGTCGACCAGGGACGCGCGGAGCAGCGCGGTGGCCAGGCCGGGGCCGCCCTCGCACAGCAGGCGCGGCCCCAGTTCCCCGTGCAGCAGCCGGACCGCCTCCGGGAGGTCGATGTCCGCTTCCCCTGCGACCACCGCCCGGATCCCGGACGGGACGTGCGCGCGCGCACGCTCGGTGGTGACGACCACGGTCGGGGTCTCGGCCTCGGTGAAGAGCGGGAGCGTCCAGTCGAAATCGAGCGAACGGCTCACGACGACGATGGGCGCGGGCGGGCCGCCCCGGCGCGCGCGCAGGTCGGCGCGGAGCTTCGCGGGGCCGAGCCGTCCGGTCCGGACGGTCCCGGCGCCTGACGACGATCGCGTCCGCGAGGGCCCGCAGGGTGCGGAACACGCGGAAGTCGGCGGCCCCGCCGAGCCCGTCCGTCCAGCCGTCGGCGTCGGTGACCGAGCCGTCCGCGCTCATCACCATGCCGATCCGCAGGCCGGGCGCGTCGCCGTACTCGGCGTACGGGTCGGCGCCGTCCATCGCGGGTTCGGGCAGCAGGCGGCGCATGAGCCGCACGTTATCCGACCCCGGGGCGGCATATTGTCGGTGGCCGGGCGCAAGATGGGGGGATGGACCTGCCGATCAGTCCGCCGCTGTCGCCGATGCTGGCCAAGGCGGTCAAGACCATGCCCCAGGGCGACCTGCTGTACGAGCCGAAGTGGGACGGTTTCCGCTGCATCGTCTTCCGCGACGGCGACGAGGTCGAGCTGTCGAGCCGCGGCGAGAAGCCGCTCACCCGCTACTTTCCCGAGCTGGTGGAGGCGGTGAAACGGGAGCTGCCGGAGCGGTGCGTGGTCGACGGCGAGATCGTCCTGCCGCAGGGCACCCGGCTCGACTTCGACACGCTGCAGCAGCGCATCCACCCGGCCGCGTCGCGGATCAAGCTGCTGTCGGAGCAGACCCCGGCGTCCTTCGTGGCGTTCGACCTGCTCGCCCTCGGCGACGAGTCGTTCCTGGACGAGCCGCTGGGCGAGCGGCGGCGCAGGCTCGTCGAGACGCTCGCCGGGGCGGGCGCGCCGATCCACGTGACGCCCGCGTCCGACTCCTACGAGCTGGCGCTGCGCTGGTTCGACGAGTTCGAGGGCGCGGGCCTCGACGGCGTCATCGCCAAGCCGCGCGACCTGCCGTACGAGCCCGACAAGCGCGTCCAGTTCAAGGTCAAGCACGAGCGGACGTGCGACTGCGTCGTCGCGGGCTTCCGCTGGCACAAGTCCGGGCCGATCGTCGGGTCGCTGCTGCTCGGCCTCTACAACGACGAGGGCCATCTGCAGCACGTGGGGGTGGCCGCGTCCTTCACGATGAAGCGCCGCGCGGAGCTCGTCGAGGAGCTGCAGCCGTACCGGATGGAGAGCTACGAGGGGCATCCGTGGGCCGAGTGGGCGCGGCAGACCGAGGCGACGGTCGACCGCATGCCCGGCGCGATCTCCCGCTGGACCGGCAAGAAGGACCTCTCGTGGGTCGCGCTGCGCCCCGAGCTGGTCGTCGAGGTGGCCTACGAGGCGATGGAGGGCGACCGGTTCCGCCACACCGCGCGCTTCCGCAACTGGCGCCCCGACCGGACGCCCGAGTCGTGCACGTACGAGCAGCTGGAGGTGCCGGTGGCCTACGACCTCGACGACATCTTCCGCGGCGCGGCCACCAGCCCCCGCGCCGACCGCTGACCCCGGCGGGACCCCCGGGCGCGGTGCGCGGCGCCCGGGGGTCCGGCGGGAGACCGCGCGTCAGCGCACGGTCTCGTTCCGGACGGTCTCCTCGATCAGGTCGCGGTCGGACTTGACCGACATCTTGGGCGCGTTGAAGGGACGCAGGTAGGTCTGCCGGACGCCCGGGACCTCGTCCTCGATGACGAACGTGGCCTTGGTCGTCGCCTCGGCGTCGTGGTCGCGGACGGTCGGCAGGGTCTTGAAGTCGGCCTTCATCTCGTGCTTGTCGATCTTGGTGAGCACGTAGCCGCGCTGGTTGTTGTAGAAGCGCAGGTGCGGGTTGATCTGCAGGAACGGGTGGTCGGCGGGGTCGGAGTCGCGGCCGTCGCCGCCGCTGGTGATGGACGTGGCGACGAGCTCGGAGCCGACGGTCGGCGAGTCCGGGTCGTCGTAGTCGAGCTTGAGGTCGCTCGCCCAGTGGGCGTGGACGTCGCCGGTGAGGACGACGGGGTTGCGGACCTTCCGGTCCAGCCAGCCCTCGGTGATGCGCTTGCGGGACGCGACGTAGCCGTCCCAGCCGTCCATCGAGGTGATCTTCGCGGGGCCGGCGTTGTTGTCGCGCTGGGCGAAGAAGACCTGCTGGCCGAGGACGTCCCAGCGGGCGCGCGAGTCCGCGAAGCCGTCGAGCAGCCACTTCTCCTGCTCGTCGCCGGTGATGGAGCGCTTGGGGTCGACGGCCTCGGGGCAGTCCTTGTAGCCGTCGCCGCAGCCCTGGTCGTCGCGGAACTGGCGGGTGTCGAGCATGTGGAAGTTGGCGAGCTTGCCCCAGCGGACGCGCCGGTAGATCTGGATGTCGGGGCCGTTCGGAATCGACCGGCGGCGCAGCGGCATGTTCTCGTAGTACGCCTTGAACGCGGCGATGCGGCGGCGGCGGAAGTCGGCCGGGTCGGGCGTGTCGGAGCCCGCCTCGGGGACGTCGTCGGCCCAGTTGTTCTCGACCTCGTGGTCGTCGAACACGACCAGCCAGGGGGCGGCGGCGTGCGCGGCCTGGAGGTCGGGGTCGGACTTGTACTGGGCGTGCCGCTGCCGGTAGTTCGCGAGGGTGACGGTCTCGGGCCCGCGGTGGTCGCGGACGTTCCCGGCCGGGATCGTATAGTCGTCCGGCTTGTATTCGTACTGGTAGTCGCCGAGGTGCAGGATCAGGTCCGGGTGCTCCTCGGCGAGCCGCCGGTACGCGGTGAAGTAGCCGTGCTCGTACTGGCTGCAACTGACGATCGCCATGGCGAGCGCGGGGCCGAACGAGTCGAGGCGGGGCGCGGTGACCGTCCGTCCGACCGGGGAGAAGTGGTTCCCGGCGCGGAACCGGTACCAGTAGTCGCGGCCGTGGCGCAGGCCGTTCAGCTCGATGTGGACGGAGTGGGCGTCCGCGGGCTGCGCGACGGCCTTGCCGCGCCGCTCGACCTTGCGGAACCGCTCGTCCCGCGCGACCTCCCAGTGGACGTCGACGTTCCGGTCCGGCATGCGCCGCGGCCGTCCTCGGCGAGCGGGTCGAGGGCGAGGCGGGTCCACAGGACGAACCCGTCGGGCTCGGGATCGCCGGACGCGACGCCGAGCGTGAACGGGTCGCCGGACAGGCGCCGGGCGCGGGGCGCGGCGTGGGCGGTGCCCGGGACGGCCGAGACGGCGGCGGCGGTGCCGACCGCGAGTCCGGTGGTGACGAGGAAGGAGCGCCGGTCGAGCTGGGGGGCGTCGGCCATGGGGAGCGACCTTTCGGAGGGATCCGGCATCGATCGCCGGTCAGCCTCGCGAAGGTCGGTGGCCGTGAAGCACCGCGAAGGTGACGTACCGCGCAACAGGAGTGATCTTTTGGAACGATCATCCGCATCGGGCGCGCGGGCATGTTAGAGTACTGGGTTACACGACGATATAGAGAACCCATTTCTACTCTTAGGAGTGTACCTAACACATGGAGACCCGTCAATCCAGCGTTGTCAAATCCGCCGGTACCGCCGGCGGAAACGCGGCGGACGCCGCGCGGCACGAGGCCGTCCGCGTGGAACAGGAACACGTCTCCTACCTGTATGAACGGCTCGACGCGGAGCGGGCCGCGGCCGAGTCCGCGCTGCGCACGGGGCCCGGAGCCGGGGGCGGGAGCGCGTTCCAGGCCCGGGTGGAGAGCGCCGTCGCCACCGATGAGGCCGCCCGCAGGCTGGCGCGCCTCGGCGGCGTCGAGGACGGACTGTGCTTCGGCCGGATCGACCACCGGTCCGACGGCGACGGGCCGGGCGACACGTTCTACGTCGGCCGGATCGGGCTGCGCGACGAGGACCACGAGCCGCTGCTGATCGACTGGCGCGCCCCCGCGGCGCGTCCGTTCTACACCGCGACGCCCGGTATGCCGGGCACCCTCGCGCGCCGCCGCCATCTGCACCTGCGGCACCGCGAGGTCGTCGGGCTGGACGACGAGGTGTTCGACCTGGACGGGCTGGCGGAGCCGGAGCGGCGGACGCTCGTCGGCGAGGCCGCGCTGCTGGCGACGCTGCGCCGGGGCCGGACGGGCCGGATGAGCGACGTCGTCGCCACCATCCAGCAGGAGCAGGACGAGGTCATCCGGGCGGGCCTGCAGGGCGTGCTGGTGGTGCAGGGCGGTCCGGGCACCGGCAAGACCGTCGCGGCGCTGCACCGCGCAGCGTTCCTGCTCTACACGCACCGCGACGTGCTCGAACGCCGCGGCGTCCTGGTGGTAGGCCCGAACGCGACGTTCCTGCGCTACATCGAGCAGGTGCTCCCCGGCCTCGGCGAGACCGACGTCGTGCTCGCCACGGTCGGCGAGCTGTACCCGGGGACGCGCGCGACCGCGTCCGACGGGCCGGACGTCGCGGTGGTGAAGGGCGATCCGCGGATGGCGGACCTCGTGGCGGAGTCCGTCCGGGACCGGCAGCGCGCCCCGGAGGGCGGGCTGGAGGTCGAGGCCGACACGATGACGCTGACGGTGTCCGCGGAGGGGTGCGCGCGCGCCCGTGACCGTGCGCGCGCACTGCGGGCGCCCCACAACGTGCAGCGGCGCCAGTTCGTGCACGACATGCTTGAGGCGCTCGCGCTGAACCGTGCCGAGCAGTACGACCGGATGGTCGACGAGCCGCTGGAGCAGATGGCCCGCGAGGGCGGGCTCCCGAAGTGGCTGCGGGAACTGATGGAGGAGGCCGAGGACGAGCCGCTGCTGGACGAGACGGACCTGCGGCTCGCGAAGGAGACGCTCTGGCTCGACCGGTCCGTCCGTTCGGCCCTCGACGCGCTGTGGCCGGAGCTGACGCCGCACCGGCTGCTGTCCGAACTGTTCGCCGACCCCGCCGCCCTCGCCCGCCTCGGCGCGCGCGCCGGTCTGCGGCCGGCCGAGGCCGCGCTGCTGGAACGTCCGGCCGGGTCGGAGTGGACGGTCTCGGACGTCCCGCTGCTGGACGAGGCCGCCGAATGGCTCGGCGTCGACGATTCGGCCGACCGGGCCCGCGCGCGCGCCGCCGAGGCGGCCCGCGCGGACGAGGAGCGGTACGCCCGGGAGGTCCTGGAGAGCAGCAGCGGCGCCTCCAACCTGCTGAACGCCGAGGACGTGATCGACGCCGCCGCCCTCGCCGGACGGCACAACGACGGCGGCACGTCGCTCACCACCGCCCAGCGCGCCACGGCCGACCGCGAATGGGCGTACGGGCACGTCATCGTGGACGAGGCGCAGGAGCTGTCGGCGATGGCCTGGCGGACGATCATGCGGCGCGTCCCGACCCGTTCGCTCACCGTCGTCGGCGACATCGCGCAGACGGGCAGCGCGGCCGGGGCCGCCTCGTGGGGGCAGATGCTCGACGCCTACGTCCCCGGCCGGTGGCGGGAGCAGCGGCTCATGGTCAACTACCGGACCCCGGCGGCGATCATGCGGGTCGCGGCGGAGGTGCTGGCCGCCGTCGACCCGGGCCAGACGCCGCCGGAGTCCGTCCGCGACGACGGCGCCCCGCCGCGCGCCGTCGAGCTGCCGCTGCCGGAGCTTCCCGGCCTGGTCGGGGACGAGCTGGACGCCATCGGCGAGGGACGGCTCGCGGTGATCGTCTCGGCGGCGCGGCACGCGGACGTCCTGGCCGTGCTGTCGGTCCTGCCCGGAACCGCCGCGGGCGCCACACCGGAGGCCCTCGACTCCCCCGTCGTCGTGCTCACCACCGAGGAGGCGAAGGGCCTGGAGTTCGACGCGGTGATCCTCGTCGACCCGGCGGGCGTCGTGTCCGGCTCCCCGAAGGGCGGCCAGGACCTGTACGTCGCCCTCACCCGCGCGACCCGCCGCCTCACGGTCGTCCACGCGGGCGACCTGCCGCCGCTGCTGTCGTCCCTCGCGTGAGGCTCAGTTCTCGGGCGGACGCAGTTTGATCGTGGGCCGCCCCCCGTCCCCGGCCCCGTCCAAGGGGGCCTTGGAGAGCTTCGGGGGGCGCGCACGGGAGGCAGGGGCGCGAGCTTGACGACCCCGCGATCGTCCAGCGCGCGCGCCCACTGCGCGGCGTCGGGGCGGAGGCCGCGCGCCCGTCCGGCTTCGGCGAACCGCGCGGCGGCCTCGGCGACGACCCGGTCCGGGAGACCGGGGACCCACCCCGGTTCGTCCCCGGGCCGCAGCGCGGAGGTGCGGGTCAGCACGCGCGCCACGAGGAGGGCGAGCTTGTACCGGTCGGTGTCCAGGTCCAGGCCGGCCGGCGCCGCCAGCGGGTCGCCCCAGTCGGGCGTCTCCGGTTGCGGCAGGACGGGCCGTCGCCCGAGTTCGCGGACGCCGTCGCAGTCGAGCAGGAACACCTCCCCGGCCGGGGACCACAGCAGGTTCTTCATCGACACGTCCCCGACGACCAGCCCGTTACCGTGCAGCAGCCGGAACAGCCCGACGGTGTTGCGGGCGACGCGCAACCGGCCGTCCGCGCCCGGAGGCGCGATGTCTCCCCACATCGCCTTCGGCTTGTAGAGGAGATACTGCAGCTCCCGCAGCCGCGGACCGACGGCGACGTTGCCCCAGAACCCGCTCGGCACCACGCGCATGACGAATCCCCTGACGGTCCCCCCGTCGAGCACGCGCGCGAGCGGCCACGCCGCCTGCCGCAGCAGCGCGTCGCGGTCGGCGCCGGTCAGCAGCGCGGGAAGGTCGACCAGCCGCTTCAGCGCGGCGCCGTTCACCCCGCCGACCAGGTATTCCTTGAAGACGTGGCCGTTCAGCGGTCCGTCCAGCGCGTGCACCTTGCCCTGGCCGCCGGCGCCGAGTTCCCGGCCGAGGGCCAGGTCGCCGAGCTCCAGGTCCGTGCCGTCCGGCCGCATCCCGCTACCGCCCCCAGATGCAGACGGCCGAGCGGTCGTCGCCGTAGGACTTGGCGCGGAACGCCAGCTGCCACCCGAAGTCGATGATCCCGGGCGGCTCGGGAGCCGACCACGACGCCACCAGGCGGTCCCGCACGTCGGCGCTGTGCATGGGGTTCGACAGGCCGTCCGTGCACAGCACGAGCGCTTCCCCCGGCCGCAGCCACGCGGACATGGGCCGGACGGTCCCGGGACTGCCGGGCAGCGCGTCGGTGCGGGAGTCGACGATCGCGCCCGGGTCGGCCGCGGCGGGCCGGACCGGCTCCAGGGCGCCGCCGCGCAGCCAGTAGGCCGCGCCGTCCCCGATGTTCAGGACGGCGGCGGGGCGCGGCTCGCCGCCGGGCCCCGCGTCGACGATCGCCGCCGCGAGCGTCGTCGACAGCGCCTTCGGGTCGAGCCCGGCCTCGGCGGCGTGCGCCGTCATGGCGGACGCCACCCGGACGACGGCACCGGCGGTCAGCTCACCGGCCCGCTCCCACGTCCACGTGTCGGCGGCCCGCTCGATCTCCGCGCGCAGCAGCCGGCAGGCGAGCGCCGACCCCTCGTGCGAGCGCGGCTGGCTGCCCACACCGTCGGCGACGCACGCGACGAGCGCGTCCGTCCCGGCCAGCGGCACCGTCCACAGCGCCACCGAGTCCTGCCGCGGCTCGCCGTAGTAGCGGTGGTCGTCGCCGCGCAGCGACGCGGCCCGGACCGTCAGCCCGTCGAGGTCCGCGCCGTCGAACACCATGTCGGGCACGGCGGCGCCCACCGCGGGCAGGCCGCGCGGGACGCCGCCCTTCGGGTGCGGGCGACGGTACCGGGGCGGTTCCTCGAACGGCTCGAACCGGAACTCGGGCTCGGGCGGTTCCGGCGCGGGTTCGTCCGGCACGATCGCGATGCCCTCGGGCCTGGTCTCGGACGGGTCGCCGGGCTCGCCGGGCGTCCACGCGATCATCGGGCGCCAGTCGGCGTCGTCCGGCTTCGGCCGGTCGCGGCGCTCGCCGCGGTCAGATGACATCGGCCTTGATGGTGGTGAAGCCGGGGACCTCGTCGGGCATCGCGAAGCTCATGCCGCCGTCGGCGTCGGCGGTCGACCCCGAGCGGACGATCGAGCGGATCAGCGACTGCGCGAACTCCTGCAGCGCGGGCCCCGGCCGCATCGACTCGT
>NZ_MKJY01000114.1 GCF_001942465.1 Actinomadura sp. CNU-125 | reverse complement strand
CCGCGCTGCTGGACGCGCTGGCCGCCGAGCACGCGGCCGTCCACGGGTACGGGGTGCTGGGCGGGCGGCTGACGGGCGACCTGCGCGCGGCCGCCAAGGAGATGTGGGAGGGGCACCGGTCGCGGCGGGACTCGCTGGTCTCGGTCATGACCGCCGACCCGGTCGCCGCGGCGCCCGCCTACGACCTGCCCGTGCGGGTCGCCGACGTGCGCGGTGCCGCGCGGCTCGCGGCGGCGCTCGAGGACGGGCTCGTCCCCGCGTACGTCGCGCTGGCCGGAGCGCAGGCCCCCGACCTGCGGGTGTTCGAGGCCGACGGCGCCCGCCGGGCCGCGGCGCGGGCCGCGCGCTGGCGGGACGTCGGGAAGGCGGCGGCGCCCGCGGACCCGTTCCCGGGCCTGCCGGACTCGGCGTCGGCGCCGGCGTCCCGTCCCCGGTGAGTGATCTTCCGCACTCGGGGGAACCACTCGGCCCGGAACGGGCGTTGCACATTGTGCCGCTGGACCACTCGGGGGAGGAACCCAGAAGAGCATGAGCACTCCGCAGAACGGCGCCGCGAGCGCCCTCGACGAACTCAAGGCCGCGTACCACGAGCAGCTCGACCGGCTGGCCGCCGAGCGGGACGAGGCGCGCCGCAGCGCCCGTCGCGCCCAGGCGCAGGCCGACGTGGCGCGCGCCGACCTCGCCAGCCTGAAGAGCCGCGTGAACGAGCTGCTGGCCGCCGCGTCCCGTCACCTGCCCGACCTGCGGCCCCTGGAGGGCCCGGACGCCGGGCCGCCGAGCCCGCCGCGCTGGAGACCCGGACGGGCGATAGCCCGGCCGACGAAGGCCCGGCGGGCGAGGGCCCGGCGGGCGAGGGCGCTTCCGACGAGGGCCCGGTGGAGGCGGACGCCCCCGCGGGCGACGCGTCCGGTGAGATCCCGACGGTCGAGGGGCGCGTGGTCCAGGCACCCGATCGGCCATCGGCGCGTCCGCGCACGGGCCGCTCGAAGCGTTCCCGCATCGGCACCGGCTGATTCTCCGGCGGTCGGCCCGGGCCGGACGGTAAGCCGTCCGGAGCGGGGTTCCGCGCTGTTAACCTCCTACGAATGACCGCGTACGGCCTTCTCGTCTCCCCTTCGCACAACCGGGTCTACTCGCAGGCCGCCGCCGAACTGGTGCGGGCGGAGCTCGCGGTGTTCGGCGAGCGCGCGCTCGGCGGGGGGCTCCGCGACATCCGCGAGACGTCCATCGGCGGTGTCCCCTACGTGACGTTCGAGGCGGACGAGCTGGGGACGCGCGAGATCCGGCTGCTGTCGAACCTGTCGTCGCTGTACGCGCTGTTCGAGATCCGGGACGGCGACCTGCTGAAGCCGGTGGCGGTCGAGCCGCTCGACCTGTTCGGCAGCGATCTGCTGACGATCCAGAAGTACTCGGGGAAGACGAACGAGCACTTCACGAAGCTGCTGCTGAACGTGACGGCGATGGCCACCGACTCCCCCATGGACCTGGTGACCGGACGGCCGCGGGTGCTCGATCCGCTGTGCGGGCGCGGCACGACGCTGAACCAGGCGATGATGTACGGCTTCGACGCGGCCGGGATCGACCTCGACGGCAAGGACTTCGACGCCTACGCCGCGTTCCTCAAGACGTGGCTGCGCAACAACCGGGTGAAGCACCAGGCGGAGACGTCGAACATCCGGCGCGAGAAGTCGGTGGTGGGGCGGCGCCTGCACGTCACGCTCGGGGCGACCAAGGAGCTGTACAAGACCGGCGAGACGATCGACGTCACGGTGGTGAACGCCGATTCGCTGCAGGCCGGACGGTTCTTCAAGCCCGCGGCGTTCGACCTGATCGTGACGGACGCACCGTACGGCGTCCAGCACGCGAGCCGTCCGAAGGGCGGGCGGCCGGGACGGCGGCAGGAGCTGTCGCGCGGCCCGGTGGAGCTGCTGGCCGCCGCGGTCCCGGAGTGGGCGCGGCTGCTGCGGCCGGGCGGCGCGATCGGCGTCTCGTGGAACACCTTCGTCGGGCGCCGGGAGGACCTCGCCGAAATCCTCGCGGGGAGCGGCCTGCGGGTGGCGGACTCCGATCCCTACCTGCGGTTCCGCCACCGCGTCGACCAGGCGATCTCCCGGGACCTGATCGTCGCCGCCAAGCCCTCCTAGGTCACCAGCCGTCGATGTGCGGCAGCAGCTCGTCGAGTCCGTGGATGAGCGCGTCGGGCGGCGTGAGGCCGGGCCGGGTGAACGCGTGGGTCGTCCGGTGGTGGATCTGGACGGCCCGCAGCCCGAGCGACTTCGCCCCGTGGACGTCGTCGTAGGGGCGGTCTCCGACGAAGACGCAGGACGCGGGGTCGGTGACGCCGACGGCGTCCATCGCGGCGCGGAACGCCTCGGCGTGCGGCTTGGTCCAGGGGATCTCGCTGGAGTAGACGGCGCCGTCGAGCAGGCCGAGGACGTCGTCGCGGGCGAAGACGCGCTCGTGCCAGTCGCGTCCGCACATGGTGTTGGACAGGACGCCGACCTTGATGCCGCGGTCGCGCAGGGAGCGGAACAGGCCGGGGACCGCCGGATCGGTGAGGGTGTGCGGGGTCCAGGTCTCGAAGTGGGTCTCCAGGAGCGCCTCGGTGAGCTCCAGCCCGGCGTCCGCCAGCTCGAAGATCTCGGCGAGGGTGGCGCTGCGCTGCTGCTCGTCGCCGCGCCGCCACAGTTCCAGCTCCGCCTCCAGCAGCGCGGCGGCGGCCTTCTCGACGTCGTCGGCGGGCAGGTGGGCGGTGCAGATGGCGCGCCACATGTCGGCGAGGTCGATGTCGTGCCAGGGCGTGAGGGTGCCGCCCCAGTCGAAGATCACTGCTTTCACTGCCATGCCGGGATGGTAACCATCCGGGCGTCCGGAACGATCACATTTACGATGCGTTGAACGTCCCCGGCGGCGCGAACGGGGCGACGTCCCGACGAGGAGTTGCCCGATGCGCAGATCCCTGCTCGCCGCAGTGCTGCCGATCGCGGTGGCGGCGGCGCTGCTGCCGTCCGCGGCCGGCGCGGACCCGATCCCGGACGGGCCCGGCACCGGGCTCGTCGCCGAGTACGTCGGCGGGCCCGCGACGCCGCGGCCGCTGCCCGGCGAACCGATACCCGCGAACCCGCACATGGGCCCGACCGGGAAGTCGTCCATGCACGCGGACAGCTACGCGTCCGACACCTATCCGTTCCTCGGGCCGCTGGGCCGGAACCCGGAGGTACTGGACGAGGCGAAGGGCGGCGGGCTGCCGGGACTGTGCTCGACGGTCACGTTCGCGAAGAAGAGCGGGCTGATCGTCGCGCAGTGCACGCGCGGGCAGAACTTCATGCTGCGGCTGATCGACCCGAAGACGCTGCAGGATCTCGCGACGTTCCAGCTGCCGCCGCGTTCGTCCACGGTCGAGGCGGTGTTCTCGCTGAGCCTCGACAAGATCTTCACCGACACCTCCGGCGGGGCGTACTACTACCTCGACCCGCAGGACCGCGCGGTGCTCGCCGACTCGGAGTTCCACCTGCGCCGGTTCGCGCACGAGAAGGGCGCGGACGGCACGTGGCGGTTCGAGGTCGTCGACGACTGGGACCTGAGCTCCTACCTGCCGCACGACTGCGCGACGTGGACGAATCCGTGGCCGCGGGGCGAGTGCGACCCGATCACCGCGGTCGGGCCGGACTGGACGGGCCTGATCTGGTGGGTCACGCGGGGCGGCCGCATCGGGACGGTCGACCCGGACACGGGGACGGTGCGGGTGACGCGCCTGGCGGGCGAGCAGATCCAGAACTCGTTCGCCGCCGCCGAGGACGGCGTCTCGATCGTGTCCGACCACGCGCTGTACAAGATGCGCGCGGACGCGACGGGCATGCCGACGGTCGTGTGGCGCGAGACGTACGACCGGGGCACCGGCCGCAAACCGGGGCAGATCGACCAGGGTTCGGGGACGACGCCGACGCTGCTCGGCGACGAGTACGTGGCGATCACCGACAACGCCGACGACCGGATGAACGTGATCGTGCGGCGCCGCGACGACGGGAGCCTCGTCTGCGAGCACCCCGTGTTCGAGAGCGGGAAGAGCGCGACCGACAACTCCCTCGTCGGGTACGGGAACAGCCTGTTCATCGAGAACAACTACGGCTACCGCAACTTCTTCGAGCTGGCCCCGGGCGGTTCGTCGGCGGGCGGGCTGACCCGGGTGGACGTGAATCCGGGCGGCGACGGCTGCCGGACCGTCTGGACGAGCGCGGAGCGTTCGCCGTCGACCGTCCCGAAGGTGTCGGTCCCGGCCGGGCTGCTCTACGTCTACACGAAGGAGCCGCGCCGCGACCTGATCGACGCCTGGTACCTCACGGCGATCGACGTGCATACCGGGCGGACGGCCTACAAGGTGCTGACGGGCACGGGCAAGTGGTTCGACAACAACTGGGCTCCGGTCACGATCGGGCCGGACGGCACCGCGTTCGTCGGCGTGATCGGCGGCCTCGTCGCGGTCCGGGACCGTCCCTGACCGGCGTCCCGTCCGTCCCGTCCGTCCGGTCGGTACCGGACGGTCCGGTAGATCCGAATAGGGCGCCGGGCTGCGGGGATACCCGGGGCATGAGGCAGCGCAACCCTGGAGAGGACCGCGACTTCCGCGAGGACATGGACGACATGGGCGACGACGAGCAGGCGGAGGAGATCGCCCTGACCGAACGGTACATTCAGGACCCGCCCGAGGACCTCGTCATCGAGGAGCCGGAGCAGAACCCGGACGGCCTGAGTTCGGCCGCGTACGACGAGCAGGCCGCCCGGGAGGGCGAGGACGAGCGCTGGCCCGACCGGGACGGCCCCGCCGAGTCCGACGCGGTGAACCCCACGAACCGTCCCTGACCCGGGCCCGCGGACCCGGGCCCGCGGACCCGGCGGCCGGGGCCCTCGCCGACTAGCGACGAGGGCCCCGACGCCCCTCGGCGGGGCCGATTCGCGGTTCCCGAGTCGGACTGTGGGGAATGTCCGACACCGACCGTAGGTTCGCACCGTAAACAATCTTGCGGGGTGAGCGGGGCATGGAGCAGGTGGTCGCGGAACGTCCCCGCACGCGGTGGCGGCGCGCGGGCGCCGTCGTCCAGTGGACGCTCGTGCTCGGCGCGCTCGCGGCGCTCGTCCTGAACCGCGACCGGCTCCCCGACCCCGGCGCGCTCCTGGCCGCCGCCGGGCGGGCCGATCCCCGCTGGCTGGCCGTGGTCATCGTGGCCGGGGCGGGGTCGATGGGGGCGTTCGCGCGGCTGCAGCGGCGGCTGCTGCGCATCGGCGGGCTGCGGATGTCGCGGCGCCGGGCCTTCGCGATCACGTACGCGGGCAACGCTTTGTCCACGACGCTTCCGGCGGGTCCGGCGGTGAGCGTCGTCTACACGTTCCGGCAGTTCACGCGGGGCGGTGCGCCGGCCCGGCTCGCGACGGCGGTGATCCTGGCGGGCGGCGTGATCACGACGTCGGCCTACACCCTGATCGGGCTGCTGGCGCTGGTGGCCGAACCGCGCTCGCGCGGCCCGTGCAGGCGGTGCTCGCCGTCCCGGCCGCGGCCGCGCTGATCGCCGTGCCCCTGCTGCTGCGGCCGGGCGCACGTGCCGCGCTGGCGGCGCCGCTGCGCCGGACGGGCGACCGGATGCTCGCGCACCGCCGGATCGCGCCGCACGCGGCGGCGGTCTCCGCGCGGCTGGCCGAGGTGCGGGGCGTGCTGCGGCCGTCCGGGCGCGACTGGGCGGCGCTCGGCCTCCTGGCGGTCCTGAACTGGGCTTTCGACATCCTGGCGCTGTTCGCGGCGGCGCACGCGGTCGCGCCTCGGTTCTCCGCGCACGGCGTCGCGCTCGCCTACTTCGCGGCGCAGGCGGCGGGCAGCGCGCTGCCGCTGCTGCCGGGCGGTCTCGGCGCGATCGAGACGAGCATGGCGGCGGCGCTGGTGACGCTCGGCGCCGCGCTGGCCCCGGCGGTCGCGGCGGTCGGCTTGTACCGGCTGGTGTCGTACTGGGCGGTCGTCGCGGTCGGGTGGTGCGCATGGGTCGCGCTGCACGACGGGCCTCGAATGTCCGCGCGGACGCGGGCGCGGCTCGCCCGCGCGGGACGGCCGGTCCTCGACGGCATGCGCGCCGCGGCGTCCGGCATGGGGCACGGCATGGCCGTCGGCATGGGGTACGGCGCGGTGACGGCCATGGTCTCGCCGGGCGCCGCCGCCGACTCGTCCCGCTCCGGTCTCCGTCCTCCGACCTAGGCCCCACCCAGGACCTTTAGCGGACTTCGTCCCGTTTGGGAATCATCGTCCACGGCCGTCGGCTGTACTGGACGTGCGCGTGCATCGTGCACACGTGCCTCGAACGGAAGGGATCGGGTCAATGCTCGACGGAGCCGCCGCCGCACCGCCGACCGCCGCACCGCCGACCGCGCCCCGGGTGACCGCCTCTCCGGCGACCGAGATCGACTCCGCCCGGTTCCGCTCGGTGCTGGGCCGGTTCGCGACCGGCGTGGTCGCCATCACCGCCGTGGAGCCGGGCACCGGGCGCCCCGCGGGCCTGGTGGCGAACTCCTTCACGTCCGTCTCGCTCGACCCGCCGCTCGTGGCGTTCTGCGTCGCGCACACCAGCACCACGTGGCCGCTGCTGCGCGACGCCGGGCGGCTGTGCGTCAACATCCTGAGCGAGCCGCAACTGGAGGTGTGCAAGCGGCTGGCGGTCCGGGGCGGCGACAAGTTCGCCGGGATCGACTGGACGGAGTCGCCCGGCGGCGCACCGCTGATCGACGGCGCCCTCGCCTGGATCGAGTGCTCGGTCGAGCGGGAGCACGTCGCGGGCGATCACGTGATCGTCGTCGCGCGCGTCCACGACCTCGACGGGCGCCACGACGCCGACCCGCTGCTGTTCTACCGCGGCGGCTACGGCCGCCTCGCCCGAACCGGCCCGGAGCGTCGCTAGACCGGCTCGTTCTCCGGTGTCCGCAGCCGGGCCAGCACCTGCACCGGGTCGCCGAGGACCTCGGCGAACGCGAACTCGGCGGCGCCGACGAGCGTCGTGTCGTCCCCCAGCGCGGCCGTCCGCAGCCTGACCTTGTCGCGCGGCGCGGCCAGCGCGCCCTGCGCCAGCACGCTGCGGACCTGCGCGGCGGCCCCCAGGTAGATGTCGCGGAGCGTCCCGCCGAACACCACCAGCCCCGGGTTGAAGATGTTGACGAGGTTGGCGACGCCGAGGCCCAGCCACGTCCCGACCCGGTGCAGCGCCTCCCGCGCCACGATGTCGCCCCGGTCGGCGGCGTCCACCACGGCGCGCACCGCGTCGCGTCCGACCTGGTCGGGGCGTTCCTCCCGGCCGGCGTGGAACAGCAGCGTCCGCTCCCCCACCTCGGCCTCCAGGCAGCCCTTCGCGCCGCACGCGCAGCGCCGCCCGCCCGGGTTGACGACCATGTGCCCGATCTCGCCGCCGAACCCCTCGTCGCCGCCGAGCAGCCGCCCGCCGACGATGATCCCGCCGCCGACGCCGACGTCGCCGTGCAGGTAGATGAGGTTGTCGCAGCCCACCCCGGTGCCGCGCTCGTGCTCGGCGAGCGCGCCCAGGTTGGCGTCGTTGCAGACCGACACGGGGATGCCGAGGCCGAGACGGCGGGACAGGGCGTCGCCGAGGTGCAGGTCGCCGACGTCCAGGTTCGGGCCGAACATGATCGCGTCGTCGGCGCGCCGCACCTGCCCGGGGAAGCCGAGCGCGGCGCCGACGCAGACCGCGTCCCGCTCGGCCTTGCGGACGAGCGAGCGCGCGCCCGCGACGAGCGTGCCCAGCAGCTCGGCCGGGTCGGAGTCGCGGGCGCGGCGGCCCTCCCGCCGGTCGAGGATCACCCCGCCGAGGCCGACCCGCGCGACGACGAGCCGGTCGACCGCGACCTCGAACGCCAGCACGTACACGCGCGTCGACTCGGGACGGACGACGAGCGACGGGCGCCCGGCGCGCCGCCCCGGTCCGCGCGGCAGCTCCTCGCGGACGAGCCCGGCGGCGGTGAGATCCGACGTCAGCGCCATGATCGTGCTGCGGTTGAGGCCGAGCGACTCGGCGAGCGTCGCGCGGGACGCGGGGCCGCGCAGGTGCACGAAGCGCAGCAGCGTCCCGAGGTTGTGCCGCCGGACGTCCTCCTGCGACGGGCCCGCCCTCATCGCCGCAGTCCCAGGTCGCCGCTCACGCCCGAGGTGATCAGCTCGACGACCTGCCGGTGCGTGACGTCGGCGGTCCGCACCTGCGCGGCCGTCCGGCCGAGGTAGAGCGCGCAGATCCGGTCGGAGACGGCGAACACGTCGTTCATGTTGTGCGAGATCAGCACGACGGCGAGGCCCCGGTCGGCGAGCCGCCGCACGATCTCCAGCACCTGCTGGGTCTGCACGACGCCGAGGGCGGCCGCGGGCTCGTCCAGGACGACGACCTTGCAGTCCCACAGGACGGCGCGGGCGATCGCGACCGTCTGCCGCTGCCCGCCCGACAGGTTCGACACCCGCCGCCGCACCGAGTCGACCGTCCGGACCGACAGGCCCGACAGCGTCCGCCGGGCCATGTCCTCCATGGCCTCCTCGTCCAGCGCGAGGCCGCGGCGCCGTTCCCGGCCGAGGAACAGGTTCTCGACGATGTCGAGGTTCTCGCACAGCGCGAGGTCCTGGTGGACGACTTCGATACCGAGGGACGTGGCCGCGCGGGGGCTGCCGAGCCGCACCGGGCGTCCCTCGAAGCGGTACTCGCCGCGGTCGATGGGGTGGATGCCGCCGATGCACTTGACGAGGGTGGTCTTGCCGGCGCCGTTGTCGCCGACCAGGGCGGTGACCTCGCCGGGGTGCGCGGCGAAGGAGACGTCGTGCAGCACCTTCACCGAACCGAAGCTCTTGTCGATGCCGCGCAGGTCGAGAACAGGTGTTCTGGACATCCCGCCGGGCTCCCACCGTGCCGCGCCGCCGCGTTCCGCGCGGCCGTGGACGCCGAGCGTATCAGCGGTCGCCCACGCCGCGGAAACGCCCGCGGGCCCGTCCGGAGCGGGGAGACCGGACGGGCCGTGGGGCGCGACCGGGGAGCCGACGGCGCGGGCCATCGGCTCCCGGTGGTCGCGGGGGCGGGTCATCTTCCCGTGTTGCTGCGCCGGCGGCGGGCCAGCGCGTCGATGCTCGCGGCGAACAGCAGCACCAGGCCGGTGATGAGGAACGTCAGGTACGCCGACGTCCCGATCAGCCCGAGCCCGTTCTTGATCATCGCGATGACCAGGCCGCCGAGGATCGCGTCCCGAGCCTTGCCGCGGCCGCCGAACAGGCTGGTGCCGCCGATCACCGCCGCGCCGACCGCGTACAGCAGCGTGTCGCCGCCGCCCGCCGCGGTGTTGACCGACATGAGCCGGGACGCGGCGACGATGCCGCTCAGCGCGGCCAGCCCGGACCCGATCATGAACACCGAGATCCGGATGCGGGTGACGTTGATGCCGGCCCGCCGCGCGGCCTCGGGGTTGCCGCCGACCGCGTAGACGTGCCGTCCGAACGGCGTCCGGGTGAGGACGAACGTGCAGATGATCAGCAGGACGCCGACGAGCAGCACGCCCCACGGCACACCGGCGACGACGGCGATGGGGCTGGGCGCGCGGTCGACGCTCAGCACCGCGGTGCCGACGAGCAGGGCCGCGGCGATCGCGCCGGACTGCAGGAGGACGAACTGCAGGGGGCGCGAGTGCAGGCCCCCGGCGCGCTGCCGCGTCCAGCGCAGCAGCTGCAGGCCGACGTACCCGGCGGAGCAGGCGATGGCGAGCGCCCAGCCGAGCCAGATCGGCATGTTGCGGTTGGCGAGCGCGACGATGACGTCGTCGCGGACGGCGACCGTGCCGCCCTCGCCGATCAGCCACAGGATGACGCCCTGCAGGCCGAGGAAGAACGCGAGGGTGACGACGAACGAGGGGATCCGCACCACCGCGACCAGCCAGCCGATCACGGCGCCGATCACGATCCCGACCGCGATCGAGCTGATCACCGCGACGGGCCAGGCGTATCCGGCGTCGGTGAGCAGTTTGGCCATGACGGCGGCGGTGACGCCGCTGGTGACGCCCGCCGACAGGTCGATCTCGCCGAGCAGCAGCACGAACACCAGGCCCATCGCGAGCAGCGAGATGGGCAGCGCCTGCGTGAACAGGTTGGCGATGTTGGTGTTGCTGAGGAAGGTGTCGGGTTTGAGGGCGGTGAACAGCACGACCAGCGCGACCAGGCCCAGCGCGGCGGGCAGGGCGCCCAGCTCACCGGCCCGCAGCCGCCCCCAGTAGTCGTTCAGCGACGATCGCAGGTCGTGCTCGCGCAGGTCGGTGGCGAAGTCCGAGTCCGCCAGTTTCACGGCGGTCTCCTTGCCTTCGGGGATTTCGGTGGACACCTGCTGCCCCTTCAGATGTTCTCGGCGGCGGTCGTCGGCGCGAGGCCGAGATCGCCGGAACGGCCGGCGGTGATCAGTTCCACGACCTGGCCGTGGGTGACCTCGGAGCGCGCGACGTCCGCCGCGACCCGTCCGAGGTACAGGGCGGTGATGCGGTCGGCCACCTGGAACACGTCGTTCATGTTGTGCGAGATCAGCACGACGGCGTGGCCGGTGTCGGCGAGCCGCCGCACCAGGCCCAGCACCTGCTCGGTCTGCGCGACGCCCAGCGCGGCCGTCGGCTCGTCCAGGATGACGACCTTCGACTCCCACAGGGCGGCCTTGGCGATCGCGACCGTCTGCCGCTGCCCGCCCGACAGGTTCGACACCTGCTGCCGCACCGACTTGACCGTCCGGACCGACAGCCGGGCGAGGGTCTCGCGGGCGGCCTGCTCCATCGACGCCTCGTCCAGCACGGCGAACTTGCGCCGCTCCCGGCCGAGGAACATGTTCTGGACGATGTCGAGGTTGTCGGCGAGCGCGAGGTCCTGGTAGACGACCTCGATGCCGAGGTCGGCGGCGGCGCGGGGACCGTCGATGGTCACCTGCGCGCCCTCGAACTCGATCCGGCCCGAATCGACGGGGTGGATCCCGGCGATGCACTTGATCAGGGTGGACTTCCCGGCGCCGTTGTCGCCGACGAGGGCCATCACCTCCCCGCGCCGCACCGCGAAGTCCACGTCGTGCAGCACGTGGACGGGGCCGAAGCTCTTGTTGAGCCCGGTCAGGCGCAGTACGGGGTCACCGTTGTCTGCCACGTGTTTCCTTCCAAGGTCGTGCCCGTGGCGGGCCCACGGGCGTCCCGGGGTTCCGGGCACCCGGGACGCTCGGGGAGCGGGGCCCGCCACGAGGTCAGCGGGGAGCCGTCACTGGATGCCGGCGTCCTTGCACTTCTGCGCGTAGGCGCCCGCGCACAGCTCTTCGGCCTTCACGAAGCCGTCGGCGACGACCGTCTTGATGTTCTCCTCGGTGACGGTGACCGGTTCGAGCAGCACCGACGGGACGTCGCGCTTGCCCTTCGGGTCGTTGACGGACCCGTTGGTCTCGCCCTTCTCGCCCTTGAGCAGCGACACCGCGAGCTTCGCGGCCGCGTCCGCCTCCTGCTTGATCGGCTTGTAGACGGTCATGCACTGGTTGCCGTCCAGGATGTTCTGGAGGCCCTGCACGGTCGCGTCCTGGCCGGTCACGGCGACGTCGCCGGCCGCCTTGTTCTTCTTCAGGATCGAGATGACCGCGTTGCCGATGCCGTCGTTGGCGGCGAGCACGCCGTCGATCTCGCCCTTCTGCTCGGTCCACATCTGCTCGAAGATCGTGGCGGCGTTCTCGGCCTTCCAGTCCGGGACGGCCTGCTCGGCGACCTTCTTGTAATTGGCGACCTTGTCGAGGACGCCGTGGTAGCCCTGCGCGAACAGCGTCGCGTTGTTGTCGGTCGGCGCGCCGTTCAGGTACACGATGTTGGACGCCTCGTCGCCGAGGCATTCCTGCAGGCCCTTGCCGAGCGCCTCGCCCACCTTCACGTTGTCGAACGACACGTAGTAGTCGGAGACGCCGCCGAGGGTGAGCCGGTCGTAGTCGATCGTCGGCACGCCGCGGTTCTGCGCCAGGCGCTGCACGGCCGCGGCCGAGTTGGAGTCGATGCCGTCCACGATCAGGACCGTGACACCGTTGGTGAGCATCTGCTCGGCGATCGTCTGGAACCGCTGGGCGGAGCCTTCGGCGTTCTGGATGTCGTACTCGACGCCCGCGGCCTTGAAAGCCTCGGCGAGGTACGGGCGGTCGAAGCTCTCGTAGCGGTCCGACGACGTCGTGTCGGGCAGGATCACGCCGATCTTGCCCTCGACGGCGCCGGTCGAGGCGCCTTCGGAGTCGTCGCCGCACGCGGTGAGCGACGTGAGCGACAGTGCCGCGGCGGCGGACGCCGCCGCCAGACGGAGGATCCCCTTGCGCATTGCCCGGGTCCTTTCTGGGGGTTGGCCGCAGGTGCACGGCCTCGGGGGTTTTCCCCGCCGGTGTGCGGGCCCGTCCTCCACCGGCGTGAATGTTGTGCCCCGCAACTTATGTCCCGTCCGTCCGTGGCGCCAGACCCGGGCGCCGGTTAGTTTGTTGTGGGCAGTAACAATCAAGTAACGCGAGGCGAACCGCACGTGGCCGACGAACGACCTGATCAAGGCCATGACCGGCCGGTACGGCGGATTGTTCGCCGGATCAACATTCCCCGCACCCCCGGGCCTCCTGGACGGCGTCTCGCGCACGCGGCGCGGATCGTGTGGAACCGGCGCGGCACGTCGGAGATCTGAGTGGCGTCCTGTCGGCGGAAAACGGAGAAGCATCGATGACAGCAGGAGATTCCGGCGCCGGACGGCTCGTCGACGAGCTGTGCGGACGGTGGGAAGAGCGCGCGGCCGCACCGGACCGGGACGACGCGGAGCGGGCCCTCGCGGAACTGTACGAAGCCCGCGGCTGGGGACGGCCGAAGGCCGTCGTCTGGCTGGACTCGCCGCTGGCGGGCGCGATCGCGGCGCGGACGCTGCTGTACGGCCACGAACACATCGACCGCGCACGGCACCCGGAGGCGTACGAGGCCTGGGTCGGCGCCGCCACGGCGCGCCTCGAAGGGGCGTACGGAATTCTCAACGGGCCGGAGCCCTCCGCCTTCGAGGAGGACCAGCCGTTCGCGGCGAGGTGGCAACTGCCGCCGGTCGACTCGGCCTACAAGCTCTCCTACGACATGGACGACCCGGACGTGCGGGCGGTCCTCCAACGCGTCGGCGAACCCGCGTGGGCGATCAACACCGCCGTCGCCGCCCGGTTCAAGCAGGAGGCGCTGTCACCCGGCGACCCCGGGCTCTTCGCCGAGATCGCCGCACAGGCGCACGAGCGGCTGGCCGAAGGCCTGCGCGCGGTGTTCCCGGCCGGACGGTGGGAGGCGGTGCGCGCGGCGCTGCGGTCCTGCGCCGAGGCTCCGCGCCCGGACGACTGGAAGCGGTGGCGGCGGGTGTGGGAGGCGGTGCGCGCCCCGGACCACCACGCGCTCCTCATCCTCGCGGCCGTCCGGGGCGGCGGCGTCCCGCGGACCGGCGACCTCGGGGCCCGGTTGCGCATGGTCCCGGCCGTCGGCTGGTGGTGGGCGCTCGGCGGCATCGTGCTGGCCGCTCCTCCCCCGCCCGAGGTCCGCACCGACGAGCTGGGCCGCCTGCACCGCGAGGACGGCCCGGCCGTCCGGTACGCGGACGGCTTCGCGCAGCACTGCTGGCGCGGGCGGCTCGTGCCGCCGGACCTCGTCGACCCCGGGTGGAGCGCCGCCGACATCGTCCGGGCGGACGACGAGGAGCTGCGGGAGCGCGCGGCGCGGCGGTTCGGCGCCGCCTCGTACGCGGCGACGCTTCCGGCGGGCGGCGTCGCCCGGGATCTGCGCCGCTGCGCGGTGGAACGCCTGGGCTGGGCGCGCTTCGCCGCCGAGGCGCCGCTGGCCCGGGTCGCCGGGCCGTCGCCGACCCCGGCGAACGTGCGAGCTGACGCTCCACGACGTCCCGGCGGTGGTGCTCGGCCGGGCGGCCCGCCTGGTGGTGCGGTCCGGCGGCGCCTGGGACGGGACCGCCGGGCTCGTGCCCGCCGACGCCACCGACCCGGTGACGGCCGCGCGATGGCTCGGCGACGGCGCGGCCGAACCGGCGCCCGTACCCGAGCTGCTCACCCGCATCTGGGAGAGCGAAGAGCTGCAGGACGTGCTCGCGGGGCTCGACTGCGCGATGCCCCACGAGCACGTCGAGCCCGTCCACCTCTACTGCGGCGCCGCGCTGTACGCGGTGGCCGGGCACGGCACCGGCGGCACGTACTTCCTGTGCGGCGACGGTCCCCGGCGCCCGGTCCTGTACGCCGACTCCGAGGGCGGCTACCAGGTGCTCGGCCGCGATCTCGCCGAGGCGCTGCGGTTCATGGTCAGCGCCGACCCGGACGGCGGCGAACCCGAGGACGCGGACGCCGAGGCCGCGGCGGCGTTCGGCCTGCGCCCGCTGTCGCCCGAGGAGTACCGGGCGCACCGGCGCGAGGCCGACGCCATGGCGGGCGCCCTCACCCTGGTGATGCTCGAAGAGAACAACGCCTACGAGTACCGCCCGGACACGTGGTTCCGCTGACGCGGCGCGTCACGGCCCCGACGCCAGCACGCTCGCGATGCGGTCGGCCGCACCGGCCGTGTCGTCGGCCAGGGTGATGCGCTCGGACCACGACCACCAGAACCACCACCCTTCGGCGGCCTGCTCCACCAGGATGTTCTCGGTGAGCGCGGACGCGTCCGGGTTCGTCACGTGCAGGGCGGGCGACTGGCCGCGGGGCAGGGTCAGGCGCACGCGCAACCCGCGCGCGACGAGTTCCTCGCCGAGCTCTTCCAGGTATTCGATCCGCGATTTCGTGGGAGTCGCGGGCTCCGTGCCGTCAGGCGTCATCCTCGTTTCCTTCATGGATTCGGCGGCCCGACGAGGAGTCACCTTTCCGTGTCACCGGCCGGTGCGCAAGCACTTCGGGCAGGTCAGCCCGGCGTGCCGCCGCGAACGGGCGGCATCGGCCGACGGACGGCCGACGGACGGCCGCCATCCGGGATATCTTGCGCATGGCAGACGGCAAGCGGCGAGATGGGGGCGATGACGTGGGCGGCGCCGAGGCGGAGCGGACACGGCCGGATCAGCGGCTGCCGAAGCGCGACGGCACGCCGGAGGAGTCGGCGACGGCCGGGAACACGGCCGATGAGACGGCCGAGGACAGGGTGCGCGAGGAGCACGGCGACGAACTCGTCGCCGGGGAGACGCTCGTCGACGAACCGTCCCCGCGCGAGCCGGAAGAGGACCGGACGGCGGAGCCGCCCGCACCGTCCGGGGACGACGACGCCGGGGAGCCGGAGCCGGAGGACGACACGGAGCCGGAGGCGACGCGTCCGGCGCCGCTTCCCGCGAAGCCGTCCGAGGACGACACGGAGGACGTGGAGCCGTCGCCGGAACCGGCGCCGGCCGAGGCGACGCGTCCCGCGCCGCTCCCGTCCGTCCCCGGCCCGGCCGTCCCGGACGACGCGACGACCCCGGCGCGCTGCCGGCGTCCGAGCCCGCCCCGCCCGTCCCGGCGCCCCGCGC
>NZ_MKJY01000113.1 GCF_001942465.1 Actinomadura sp. CNU-125 | reverse complement strand
GTCCCGCGAGCGGCCCGCGGCGGCGAGCGCGACGCGCCGGGGCGAGCCACGGGCGGGCGAGGTCGCGGCCGGCCAGGGCGAGCAGGAGCGCGAAGTCGCGACGGTCACCAGGCCGGCCGGTGGCGAGGACGAGCGGGGCGGGCGCGTCCGTCCCGAGCGCGTCCGCCGCGAGCGCCCGGCGGCGCAGGCCCCGACGGACGCGAGCAGGAGCCGTCCGGTGTCGGCGGCGATGCCGCGCACCGCGATGGGCGCGACCTGGAGGCGCAGCCCGGCCAGCAGCAGGAGCGCGGCGAGCGTGATCCCGGCGGCGTTCGCGCGGCGAGCGCGGCGGTCCCGGCGGACGCGGCGAACGCCGCCCCGATCGCGGCGGTCATGACGCGCCCGGTGGCCAGCACCCCGGCGGGCCCCCACATCGGACGGCCCTGCGCGAAGAACGCGCGGGCGGCGAGGCCGACGGCCATCTGCCCCCACAGGCCGAGCGCGTACACCCGCATGATCGCGGCGGTGCCGCGGGTGTCGTCCGCGCCGAACTCGCCGTGCTCGAACAGCACCTCGACGACCGTCGGCGCGAACGCGACCAGGAACGACGTCGCGCACAGCACCATCGCGCCCGCGGCGGCGAGGTCCTGCCGGACGCGGCGGGCGACGCCGCGCACGTCGCCGTCCGCGGAGGCGCGGGCGAGCCGCGGGAACGTCACCGTCACGATCAGCAGCGACATGATCATCGGGACCTGCGCGACCTTCTGCGCGTAGTTCAGCTGCGAGATCGATCCGGCTTCGAGGCCCGAGCCGATGAACCGTTCCACGAACACCTGCGCCTGCCGCGTCACCGTGTACACCACGACGGGCGCGACGGCCGCGAGGCCGAGGCGCAGCCCGTCCGCGGGCAGGCCCCGGTGCGGCGGCGCCTCCCGCAGGCACCGGACGAACGCGGGGGTCTGCACCGCGACCATCAGGACGCTGCCGCAGGCGACGCCGATCGCGGCGCTCGTCACCCCCGCGGCGCCGACAGGCCCGCGATCAGCGCGAGGATCCCCACGTTGTAGGCGGCGTAGATCGCGGCGGGCGGCCCGAACCGGTGGTGGGCCCGCAGCGTCGCGCTCATGAACCCGGCGACGCCGAACGTCACGACGGTGACGGCGGTCAGCCGGACGCACAGGACCGCGGGCCCGTGTCCCGGCAGGCCGGGCGCGAGCAGCCCGACGACCGCCGGGGCCGCGAGCGCGAGCGTCACCGTGACGACGGCGAGGCCCGCGACCAGGCGCGGCAGGGTGCGGCGGGCGAAGGGGCGCAGCCCGTCGCCGCGGGCGAGCAGCCGGGTCACGACCGGCACCATCAGCAGCGCCATCGCGTCCTCGATGAGCAGCGGCGACACCGTCTCCGGGATGGTCCAGGCGACGAGGAACGCGTCGGTGCCGCGGCTCGCGCCGAACAGGTGCGCCATCACGAGGTCGCGCAGGAACCCGAGCCCGGTCCCGGCGGCGACCAGCACCCCCGACAGCACCGCCGCACGCCCCACGGACCCGGACGTCCGGGGCGTCCGGGACGTTCCGGGGGGCGCGCCGCGGCTTCCGGCGGTCCGTGTCCCGCTCGCCGTGGCCGTCATCGGACGCCTTCGAGTTCGTGCACGCGGAAGCCGTGCCGGTCGACGAGCGCGGGGGCGGGGCGGCGCAGGCCGAACGCGCGGGCGGCGGCGACGCCGATGAGGGTCGCGTAGAGCACGGACGTGGGCCCGCCGAGGTCCGAGTACAGGAAGTTGACCAGCAGGAACGTCGTGCATCCGACGGCGGCGAGCCAGTACGGGTCGCGGGGGCGGCAGCGCCGCCACAGGCCGCCGGCGATCGCCGCGAACAGCGCCGCGAACCCGGCGAGGCCGACGACGCCCTGTTCGGCGAGGACCAGCAGGTACTGGTTGTGCGGCGACAGCAGCGGCTGCCGCAGGTACCCGTTCACCGGGTCGTGGGTCTCGCTGCCGGACGAGAGTTCGATCCCGGCATAGGTGTCGCGGTATTCGGCGAAGTTCTTTACCCCGACGCCCATCACGGGGTTGTCCTGCCACATGCGCTGGGCGGCGGCCCACAGGTGGTACCGGTCGTTCACCGACTGGTCCGGTTCGGAGACGGAACCCATCATGGACCGCGCGCGCGCCGTCACGGCGGACGAGTCGCCGCCCGCGAACACCCCGACCAGCAGCGTCAGCGCGGCGCCGCACGCGAGCGTCTTGACCGCGACCCAGCGGTCGAACAGCACGAGCATCAGCACGACCGCGACGCCGAGCGCCAGCCACGTCCCCCGGCTGAGCGCGAGGACGAGCGCCGCGCCCAGCAGCGCGAGCCCGGCGAGGGCGCCCGGGACGGTCCCGCGGGTGCGCCGCACGCCCGCGAGCGCGAACGCCGTCAGCACCGCGAACGCGAACGCGGCGACGACCGACATCGCCATGACGTCGGTCGCGCCGAACGTCCCGACGGCCCGCACGTTGGCGCCGTCGATCGCCGCGCCGTTGCCCGTCGCGGCCTGCCAGATCCCGTACCCGGCCTCCGCGAAGCCGAGGCCGAGCACGGCGCCGCAGACGATGCCGAGGTCGCGGCGGTCCCGGCACACCAGGACGACCGCGAGCGGCACCAGCACGAAGATCTGCAGGTCGCGCAGGAATCCGGGGACGCTCGCCGCGACGTCGGACGAGAACACGGTGCCGGCGCCGAGCGCCGCGATCAGCGGGCCGAACGCCCACAGGGCCGCGCGGGGCACGGGCGTCCGGCCGCGGACGACCAGCACCGCGGCCGTCGCCATCAGCACGACGCTCGCGAGATCCCCGGCGGTGACCTGCACGCCGGGGCCGAACGCCCGGTCGCCGTGCGGGACGCCCACGCAGGCGACGGTGGCCGCCGCGGTCCAGCTCGGGCGCCTCCACCACGCGCCGGTCATCCGCTGTCCCGCCCGAGGACGGCCCGGACGGTCAGCAGCAGGATCTTGAGGTCGGCGCCGAACGACCAGTGGTCGATGTAGTGGTTGTCCAGGCGCGCGCGCAGTTCGATGGAGGTGTCGCCCCGGAAGCCGTGCACCTGCGCCCAGCCGGTCATCCCGACGGGCACGCGGTGCCGCAGCATGTAGCCGGGGCAGGAGCGGGAGAACTGCTCGACGAAGTGGGGGCGTTCGGGGCGCGGGCCGACGAGGCTCATGTCGCCGCGCACGACGTTCCACAGTTGCGGCAGCTCGTCCAGGGACGTGTCGCGCAGGAACCGGCCGACCGGGCCCATGCGGGGGTCGCCCCGCACGGTCCAGCGGGTGTCGGACTCCTGCTCGTCCGCGGGCTTCAGCGTGCGGAACTTCAGCAGGACGAACTCCTCGCCGCCGAGCCCGATCCGCCGCTGCCGGAACAGCACGCCCGGCCCGCCCTCCAGCCGCACCGCGACGGCGCACGCGGCGAGCAGCGGCGCCGCGGCGACCAGCAGGACGCACCCGACGGCGACGTCCAGCAGCCGTTTGGCGCAGCGCGGGCCGGGCTCGCGCAGCGGCCAGCCGACCCGCGCGCAGGGCAGCCCGGCGAGGTACTCGCGGCGGCCCGGCTCGATCGGGACGGCCGCCGGGGGCTGCACCAGCAGCGTCTCGCAGGCGAGGCCGAACGAGATCCGCAGGACGGCGTCCAGGTGGCCCGGCGCGACGTCCTCGGCGACGACGAGCAGGGTGCCGACCCCGTGCTCCTCGACGAGCGCCGGCACGTCGGCGACGCCGCCGAGGACGGGCAGCGGCGCACCGTCCGTCCCCTCCGGCCCGGCGGCGACCGCCCCGGCGGCGACCTGCCCGACCGGTGCGAGCCCGAACTCGCCGCGTACCCGCAGCAGGTCGACCAGGTGCCCGGACGTGCGCCGACACCTACGACCAGGGCGGGACGCGACCGGGAGCGGCGGCACCGGTAGGTGCGGGCCGCGCCGTTCGCGAGCGCGCGGGCGCGACCGGGACGGTCGCGGCGAGCGCGAGGAGCACAGCCAGGCGAGCGGGCGGACCGCGAGGAGCAGCGCCGCGACCGTCCCGACCAGCAGCACCCGGACGAGCACCGCGCGCAGGTCGGCGAGCAGCGACGGGCCGCGCCGCGGCCGGTACAGCCCGCCGGTCGCGTTCAGCCCGACGAGCGCCGCGGCGGCCGCGGCGGGCAGCCCGCCGTGCGGCCGTCCGGACGACGCGGCCGACACCGCGACCGCCATCTGCCCAGGCGTCGGCGACGGCGAGGCAGGCGGGGTAGAGCGCGGGCAGCAGGCGCGGGCCGGGCGTCCGGCGGCGGTACGGGACGAGCGGCATGCCGGGGACGAGCGCGGCGGAACCGTCCGGGGCGAGGTCCGGTCGGGTCCCGGGGTCGATGGAGGGACTCAAGCCCTGGGCACTCATCGCGCGCGTCCCTTCATGCCGAAGACTCACCATGCCGCGGTCTCAGGCGGCCGCATGCCGGGCCCGGGCGCGCGTCCCGTCACCGCCGACGGGGACGTTCGCGCAGGTGGCCACGGTCAAGCTTCGCAGGACACCACGACCCGAACCGCTGCCTTTAACAAGGCGCTCCCCGCTCTTGAGAAGAAGATCGATTTCCATACCTGACCTGCGCAAATACCGATAATTCGCACCTGTTCGCAGATGTTCCCCTGAAACGCCGGACGGGCTTCGGGAAATACCTAACGACGGACGAACCGGCACGGGAGAATCGTCGTCTACAAGATCGGTTTCGATCCCCCTGACAAGAGGAGAACGGTGCGAGGCAAGACGGCCTTGGCCATGGCGCTGGTCCTCGGACTGGCGACGGCGTGCGGCGGCGGGGGCGGCGGCGTCACCGCCGAGAAGACCGAGCCCGCATCGCCGACGGTGACGATCGCACCGGCGAACGGCGACGCGCGCGCCCGTCCGGACCAGGGCGTCGTCGTCAAGGCGTCCGGCGGGACGCTCGGCGCGGTCGCCGTCACGCTCAAGGGAAAGCCGGTGCCGGCGCGCTCACCGCCGACAAGACGACGTGGCGCTCGTCCTGGACGCTCCAGCCCGGCGGCGACTACCGGGTGCAGGCCACCGCGACCTCCCCCGCGGGCAAGACGGCCACCGCCGCGAGCGCCTTCCGGACCAGCACCGCCGTCGCCGCCACCAGGATCAACAACGTGGTGCCGAGCGCCGGGGAGACCGTCGGCACCGGAATGCCGATCTTCATCCAGTTCAACAAGGAAGTCCCCGAGCGGGCGAAGCCGCTGGTCGAGAAGAGCGTCGAACTGTCGTCGACGAAACCGACGGTCGGTTCGTGGCGCTGGCTCGACAAGGGCCACTCCTTCAACGGCCTGCCGTCCCTGGTCTTCCGCCCGAAGAAGCCGTGGGAGCCGAACCAGGAGGTGTCGCTTCGGGTCCACTACGCGGGCCTGAAGATCGGCGACGACGTGTTCGGCGCCAAGGACGTCTCCCGGAAGTTCAAGATCGGCGACTCGCACGTCGTCACCATCAACGCCAAAACGCACAAGCTCGTCGTGCAGAAGAACGGCGAGACGGTCCGCAGCTGGGGCGTCAGCCTCGGCGCGGGCGGCGACGTGTGGGCCGACGGCGTCGACCACCTGCTCACCACCAGCGGCGTCCACCTCACCATGGACCGCAGCCGCATGGAGCGGATGCGCCCGCCCGGCAAGAAGGAGGGCGACCCCGGCTGGTACGACGAGCAGGTCCCGTGGGCGACCCGCATCTCCAACAGCGGCGAGTACATCCACCAGAACATGGACGACCCGTCCTGCCTCGGCAACCGCAACTGCAGCCACGGCTGCGTCCGCTCCCCGGGGAACGACGCGAAGTGGTTCTACAACTGGTCGTACCGGGGCGACATCGTCAAGATCACCGGCACCGCCCGCAAGCTCGACTGGTGGAACGGCTGGGGCTACTGGGAGGTCCCGTTCGCGAAGTGGTCGAACACCGGCGACACCACGCCCGTCACCACCGCCCCGCTCAAGCCGTAACGTCCGCGCGACCGGCCGGGGTCCCGGACTCCGGGCTCCGGCCGGTCCCCTCTCCCGACCCCGGCGACCGCAGCAGGACGGCGATGAGCGCGGCCCCCGCGACCAGCGTCCCGGCGGCGATCGTCAGTGCGAGCGCGAAGCCGCCCGTCGCGTCCGTCCCGCCCGTCCCGGCGACCGCGGCGCCGCCGGGTGCCGCGTCGACTGGACGGAGCCCACCCCGGTCGCCGTCGACGGGCTGCTCGCCCACCTCGCCCTCGACGACCTGCCCGAGGACGCGCGGCTGCGGGCGGCCCTCCCGCTGCTCGCCGAGGGCCGCCCGGTGTCGCACGCGGCGCACGCCGTCGGCTACGCGACGCCCAGCGCGTTCCTCGCCGCGTTCCGCCGTACCGTCGGCACCACCCCGACCCGCTACCTGACCGCGACCCCGTCCGCGTAGGCCGCCTCCGGCCCGGTGCGCGGCGCGGGGATCAGCGCGGTCGCGACGAGCGCGAGGACGACGAACGCCGCGGCCGCGTACGAGCAGAGCGCGACGCCGTCGGCCAGCGCGGCCCGCGCCGCGTCCGCGATCGGGGCGGTCTCGGGACGTCCGGACAGCGGCCCGATCGCGCGCCCGCGCTTTCGGTGACGGCGTCCACGTGGGCGTGGGCGTCCGCGGGGACGCGGTCGCGGAGCCGGGCGCCGAGGGCGGTGAAGAACATCGTGGTCAGCAGCGCGATGCCGAGGGCGGAACCGAGCTGCCGGAACGCGCTCTGCATCCCGGCCGCCTGGCCCGCGCTGCGCGGCGGGACGTCCGCGAGCACGACGTTCGTGACCTGCGCCGTCGCGAACCCGACGCCGACCCCGTAGCCGAACAGGGCGAGCGCGATCGACCACCACGGACTGTCGGGGCCCGCGACGAGCCCGAGCCACGCGAGCCCGGCGACCTCCAGGGCCAGCCCCAGCCGCACCTGGCCGAGCGGCGTGACGGGCATGCCGAACGCGGCGCCGCTCGCGACGAAACTGCCCGCCGCGAGCGGGACGAGCGCGAGCCCGACCTCCAGGGCGCCGTACCCGAGGGTGAACTGCAGCCACAGCGGCAGCACCGCCAGCACGCCGAACTCCCCGATCCCGATGATCAGCGTGACGACGTTGCCGTTGCGGAAGGACGGGACGGAGAACAGCCGCACGTCCATCAGCCCGGCGTCGCCGCGCCGCGCCGACCGGACCTGCCGGTGGACGAACGCCGCCAGCAGCCCCGCCGCCAGGACGAGCGCGGCGAGGGCGGGCGACGGGCCGCCGTCCCAGGTCGCGCCGAGGACGTCCAGGGGACGGACGGTCGCGAGCCAGCCGTAGTGGCGGCCCTCGACGAGCCCGAACGCGAGCAGCCCGAGGCCGAACACCGACAGGACGGCGCCGGGGGCGTCGATCCGCCCGCCGGGGCGGCGCGAGGAACAGCATCGCGCCCGCGCAGAGCAGCACGGTGAGGGGCACGTTGATCCCGAACGCCCAGCGCCAGGACGCGTGCTCGGTGAGCCAGCCGCCGAGGACCGGCCCGAGCGCCGACGCGGCGCCGATGGTCGAGCCCCAGACGGCGAACGCGCGGCCCCGCGCCGCGCCGGTGAAGGTCGCGTTGAGCAGGGACAGCGACGTGGGCAGGATCATCGCCGCGCCCGCGCCCTGCAGGAACCGCGCGGCCACCAGCAGGCCGCCGTCCGGGGCGGCGCCGGCGAGCACGCTGGTCGCGCCGAACGCCACGAGGCCTGCGACGAGACGCGGGGCGCCGACGATGTCGGCGACGCGTCCGGCGAGCAGCAGGAACGCCGCGAAGACGATGGCGTAGGACTCCTGCGTCCACTGCGCCTGGACGGAGCCGATCCCGAGGTCCTCGATGACCGACGGGACGATCACGGTGACGATCGTCGCGTCGACCACGATGAGCGCGACGCCGACGGCGATCGTCAGGAGCCCGAGCGCGCGCCGCAGGGAAGAGGGTTCGCTCACCCTATGTACCTCCACAGTAAAGTATCTTGATGATGGAGTGACTTCACGGGGAAGGTAGGCTGGACGGTGAACGGTTGTCAACGCGAACGGAGGACGGCGTGGAACGCAACGGCGCCGCCGAGCAGCGCGAACGCCTGGTCGAAGGACTGCGGGCCTACGGCGCGGAATTCACCGAACTGGGCCGCCGGTTCGCGACCGTCCTCGGCGTGCACGCCACCGACGCGTTCGCCCTCCTGGAGATCGCCACCGCGCAGCAGCGCGGCGCCCCGCTCTCCCCCGCGCGTCTCGGACGCCGCATCGCGCTGTCGTCCGGCGCCATGACCGCACTGCTCGACCGCCTGGAGGAAGCGGGACACCTGACCCGCACCCGCGAAGCCGCCGACCGGCGGATGGTCACGCTGCGCATCCACGACCGGGCGAAACGGCTCGCGGACGATTTCTTCGAACCCGTCAACGCCCGCCAGGACGCCGTCCTGAACGACTACCCGCCCGAACTGCTCGCCGAGTTCGAGAACCTCATCGCCCGCCTCCGGTCCGCCATGGACCCGGACGCCGAATGACGCGCCGCGCGATCAGCGCAGCGGGTCGAAGGGGGCCAGTTCGGCCGGACGGCGGCCCGTCGCGACCGTCTCCGCCAGCAGCCGGCCGGTCGCCGGGCCAAGCGTGATGCCCCACATGCCGTGCCCGCCGCCGACGAACACGTGCGGCGAACGGGTCGCGCCGATCAGCGGCAGGCCGTCCCGCGTGCACGGGCGCGACCGACCCACTCGTCCCGCCGGTCGTCCAGGACGGCGCCGTCCAGCATCGGCCGCGCCGCCTCGACGATCGCCCGCACCCGGCGGGGGTCGAGCGCCGCGTCCGGGCGGCGGAACTCCATCATCCCGGCGACGCGCAGCCGGTCGCCCAGCGGCGTGCACGCCACCCGCTGCGCCGGCAGGTACACCGGGCCGGACGGCACGCGCTCCACCGGCACGCTGAAGCTGTAGCCGCGCCCGGCCTGCACGATCGACCGGACGCCGAACCGGCGCGCGAGTTCGCCGAGCCACACGCCGCTCGCGACCACCGCGGCGTCGAACGCCTCCACCCGCCCCCCGGCGCGGACGGCGACGCCGCCGAGACCGTCCTGCATCGCGTCGACGTCCGCACCCGTCCGGATCTCGCCGCCGCGCGCCCGCACCGCGTCGGCGAGGGCGTGCACGAACCGTCCGGGATCGACGAACCGCTGGCCGCGCAGCACGATCGCCGCCCCGACCCGTTCCGACAGCAGCGGCTCCAGCTTGCGGGCCTCGTCGCCGTCCAGCGCCTCGAACTCCAGGGCCTGGCCCGCCGCGCGGATGTGCTCGATCTCCTCCAGCAGGACCCGGCGCTCGGCCGCCGTCCGGTACGCGGCGACGAACGCGCCGGCGTCCCGCGTCTCCGCCGCGACACCGCCCTCGACCAGCGCGTCGAAGCTCGGCAGCGCCAGCCCGTTGATCGGCACCAGCGACTCCATCGCGCGCCGCCAGCGCGCCGTCGTGCTGTTGCGCGCGAACCCGCCGAGGAACCGCAGCAGCCGAGGGTCCGCGCTCGGCGGCACGTACACCGGCGACGACGGGCTCAGCACCGCGCGCACCCCGTACTTCAGGACGGCCGGTTCCGGCAGCGGCGTCGCGAGCCCCGGCGTCAGCCAGCCCGCGTTCCCCCACGACGCGCCCGCCGCGACGCCCGCGCGGTCGAACACGGTGACGTCCACGCCGTGTTCCTGCAGGAACCAGGCGGTGGACAGGCCGACCATCCCGGCACCGACGACGGCCACACGGCGCGGACCACCGGAGTCGACCATTGCACGTTCCTCTCTGCGCGGAGTCTCACCCCCGATGCTGGTACCGAACCCGCACCCCGGCCTCGTCCGATCCGGCCAACGCCGTCCGGCCGGGTTGTGCGGATCGCACAAGGTCGCCGACACTGAAGGCATGGCGATCAGCGTGGCCGACCTGGCCGACTCCCTCGGCCCGGGACTCCTCCGGGTGCTCGTCGAGGGCCGCGCCGGACCGGTCGACGACGTCGTCCTCGCCGAACCCGGCGAACCCGCGGGCCAGCCCGGCGACCTAGTCCTCGGCGTCGGCCTGACCACCCCCGACGCCGCGCTCGCCCTCCTCGAACGGGCCGCCGCCGCGGGCGCCGCCGCCGTCGTGGTCAAGGCCCCCCTCGCCGCCGCGGCCGCCCACGATCACCGATGACGAGCGCGAAATCGGCCCCGGCCCCACGCCGTTTCACGAGCCGGCCTCCCCCCACGACGGGCGCGCAGGCACCCCCGGCCCCGCGCCGCATCACGAGCCCGCCGCCACCCACAGCCCGTCGAACGCGCACGGGCCCGCGTCCACCGGCGAACCCACGCTGGCCCGCGCCCCCGGCCATGCGGGCGGACGGCGACGGGCGGGGCCCGCGCTCGTCGAGTTGCAGCCGGACGCGTCGTGGGCGCACATCGTGTGGCTTGTGCGCGGGGCCGTCGACCGTGCGGGCGCGCCGCTCCCCGGATCGCCGGGCGCCCACGACGACCTGTTCGCGCTCGCCGACACCGCCGCCGAGATCGCGGGTGCGCCCGTGACGGTCGAGGACGCGCGGTCGCGCGTCCTCGCGTACTCCGGCCCGCAGGACGCCACCGACCCCGCACGGGTGTCGACGATCGTGGGCCGTCGCGTCCCGCCGCAGGTCACCGCGCATCTGCGGGCGTGCGGCGTGTTCCGGAAGATGGCCCGGTCCGGCGAGCCGATCTTCGTCCCGGCCGGGCCGGACGGGATGCTGCCGCGGCTGGTCGTCCCCGTGCGGGCGGGCGGCGAGTGGCTCGGCTCGATCTGGGCGGTGGCCCGCACGCCGATCCCGTCCGGACGCGTCCACCGGCTGACCGAGCTGGCGTCCGTCGTCGCCCTGCACCTCCTCCGGCTCCGCGCGGAGTCGGAGGTCGCCCGCCGGGTGTCGGCCGAGCAGCTGCGGGCCGCGCTCCGCGACGGCTCGACCGCCCGCCGTCCCCGACCCGCCGCCGTGGCGCGTCGCGGTGCTCGCCAACCGCGACGCCGCCGACGCGCGCCGCGACCTCGACCTGTGGGAGGCGATCGCCCGCCGGTTCGGGTGGCGGCGCCCGCTCCTCACCGACCTCGACGGCGCGCTCCTCGCCGTCCTCGGCGCGGGCACCGCCCCCGGTTCGCCGCCGTGGCTCGCCGACGTCCTCGCCCGCGTGGGCGACCCCGGCCGCTACGCGACGGTCGGCGGCCCGGCCCGTTCGGCTGCCGACCTCCCCCGTTCCCGCGCCGAGGCCGCCGAACTGGACGAACTCGTCACGTCCGGGCGGCTCGCCGCGGCGGGCGTCGTCCCGCTGGAGGACGCGTGGGACGCCGTCGTGGTCGAGCGCGCGCGGAAGGCGATCGGCCCCGGCGTCCTCGGCGGCCCGGTCGGGGCGCTCCGCGACCACGACGCCGCACGCGGCACGTCCTTCCTGCCGACGCTCGCCGCGTGGCTCGACCACTTCGGCGACCCGAAGGGCGCGGCCGCCGAACTCCGGATCCACCCGAACACGCTCCGGTACCGGCTGCGCCGCATGCACGAGGCGACCCCGATCGACCTCGCGTCCCCCCAGGTCCGCCTCGCCCTACGCCTCCAGCTCGCCGCCCTCCCGGCCACCGGGCCCTGACGCCGCGGGTTCGGTACGTCCCCGTCGGCTCCGTGGGGTCAACGATTCTCCGCGGCGGGCTCCAGTCGTGCCCGGGCGGCCGCCCAGAGCGAAAGTTCGATCTCCTCACCGCCGTCCGGCTCGTACCATCCGGTTCCCGCCATCCAGGTCTCCAGCCAGCCGGCCAGGTTCTCGGCGTCGACGAACCAGACCTCCGCCCAGTCCCCGTCGAAGGCGTTCGGCTCGAACAGCAGCACCGTGGACGACTCGCTCGTGCAGTCCACCGCGGCGTACATGGCGCAGCCCCATTCGAGGATCGGCAGAACGCCCTCGGGCCAGCACGGCTCGTCGGTCTCCGCCCGCTGGTCGAGGTAGGCGGCGACGGCCGTCTCTCCCTCGCCCACCAGGGGAAGGAAGTGGTACTCGGGCCCGAAGCCCCCGTTGGCGATTCTCCGGTACAGGTCCGCGAGCAGCGGCGGAAGCCGGAACCCGAGCGCGCTCTCCGCCGCCTCCAGTTCCGCTTCGCCGACCGGCGGCGGCAGCGCCGCCGAGCCGGACCGCGCCCGCTCCTTCACCCGTCCGACGAGAGCGTCCGTGTTCGTCACGCCCGCGATCCTCGCAGCCGCCACCGACGTCCGCTCGGGGGCGTCTTCGCCGTCAGACCGGGCGGTGGCGGCCGGTGCTTTCGCCGGGGGCGGGCGGGCGGCGGCTCGTCCGGGCGTTGCGCGTCCTGCGCTCGCAGCTCGACAGCAGCAGGCCCAGGTTCCCCGCGCGGGACGAGACCGAACGGCAGCAGCCTTCCTCGCACAGGCGGACGCATAAAGCCCGGTTGACGCTCGGTCGGTCGACGTTCATGTAGACGGAGTACGAATCGACGGGGCGGGCCAGCGGGATCTGGAAGAAGCGGACGGACGGCAGGTACCTGGCGAGCCGGGCCAGCAGGTCGAGGATGTCCTTCCACGCGCTCTGGAAGGTGTACTTGATCGCGATCTTGAACTCGCTGCCCAGGCTCCACGAACGCCGGACGAGCGGCGCGCCCATCCCCTCGTCGCCCCCTGGGTCTCCCGTCAGGTGGTACGGCTCGCCGTAGAAGCGGGTGCGGTAGTTGCCCGCCTTGATGTCGGTGTATCCCTGCAGCGTCCCGCCGGAGTCGAGGGTGACGCCGAAGTCCGGGGGCCGGACGGGCAGGCCGCGGGCGTTCAGCGAGACCCGCCCTTCGGCGGCGGGGCCGGATTTCGGCAGGTCCTCGGCGGTGCCCGCGGAGAACGAGCCGCCGAGGCCGAATCCGCCTTCGAGGGTGAGCGCCACCCCGCCGTCCGTGGTCACGACGCGGAGTCCGCCGCCGATGCCGCGGTAGAGGCTGAACTTGAACTCCGAGCCCTTGACGTTGCCCATCGCGCTCATCGCGTGGAGCGCCGGGGACGGACGGTTCTCGGGCTCGTCGTCCCGCTCGCGCGTCTCCGCGGACGTGCGCGAGGAGAGGCAGCCGCGGGCGTGCGCGGATTCGACGACGCGCGCGAGCGGCTGGGCCGACGGACTCAGCAGCGCCACGATCAGCGCGAGGATCTGGACGCACGCGCTGCAGACCACTCCTTCCATCGGGCGCTGCCAACTCCTCCGGTCACGGTGACGGACGCCGCCTTCCGACGGCGTCCGCACCCGCCGTCAAGCGGATACGCCGCACGCTATAACATTATGCGGTCACTTGATTACAACAAGTGACAAAAGGTGTGTAGGTCAACTTGAACGGGACGAACCCGCCCCGGCGGTCGGCTACGGCAGGCGCAGCGCGGCGGGGGCCCCGGCCGGGACGGACGGTGCGTGCGGCGCGACGCGGTCGGTGCGGCGGTACGGTTCGCCGGGCCCGGGCGGGGATCCTTCTCGCCCCGGTTCGGCCAGAGCGACATCGCGCGCTCGGCCTGCGCGGTGATCGTCAGCGACGGGTTCACGCCGAGGTTCGCGGTGACGGCGGAGCCGTCGACGATGTGCAGGCCGGGGTGCCCGTGGACGCGGTGGTAGGGGTCGATGACCCCGGTGCCGGCGGTCTCGCCGATGACGCAGCCGCCGATGAAGTGGGCCGTCGTCGGGATGTTGAACAGGTCGAACCACGTCCCGCCGGGGGTCGCGTCGAGTTCCTCGGCGAGCATCCGGACGGCCTTGTGCGCGATGGGGATCCACGTGGGGTTCGGCTCGCCCTCGCCCTGCCGCGCGACGAGCCGTCCGCGCCGCTCGCGACGGTGATCGAGTTGTCGGCGGTCTGCATGACGAGGGCGATGACGGTGCGGTTCGCCCAGTCCTTGAGCGAGAGGCCGCGCAGGATGATCGTCGGGTGCCGCACGGCCTGGCCCGCGAACTTCAGCCAGCGCGGCGTCCGTCCGCCGCCGTCGACGAGCAGCGTCCGGATGAACCCCATCAGGTTGTTGCCGGTGCCGTAGCGGGTGGGCTCGATGTGGGTCTTGTCGTCGGGGTGGAACGACGAGTGATGGCGAGCCCGGTGCCGTGGTCGACGTGCTTGTCACGGTGCCAGACGGTCATGCGCTCGGCGCCGAGGAGCGCCTCGGAGTTCGTCCGGGTCAGCTCGCCGAGGCGCGGGGACAGGTGCGGGAGGCGGCCGGTGTCGCGCATCCGGTGCAGCAGGGTCTGGGTGCCGTGGGTTCCGGCGGCGAGGACGACGTGCTCCGCGGTGATCGTCCGGCGGTGGCGGCGCAGGACCCCGGTGCGCTGGACCGTCACCCGGTGGCCGCCCGACGCGACGGGGTCGAGCCCGACCACCATGGTGTCCGGAACGACCTGCACGCCCGCTTTCTCCGCCAGGTACAGGTAGTTCTTCGTGAGCATGTTCTTCGCGCCCACCCGGCAGCCGATCATGCAGGACCCGCAGGCGGTGCAGGTGGTGCGGCCGGGCCCGGCGCGCCGAAGTACGGGTCGTCGTGCGGGGTCCCCGGGGCGTCCGCCTCGTCGCCGAAGAACACCCCGACCGGGGTCGGGTGGTAGGTGTCGCCCGCGCCCATCCGGTCCGCGACCCGCTTGATCGCCTCGTCGGCGGGCGTGACCAGCGGGTTCGTGACGACGCCGAGCATCCGGCGGGCCTGGTCGTAGTGCGGCCTCAGCTCGTCCTGCCAGTCGGTGATGTGGCCCCACGCCTTGTCGGTGAAGAACGGCCGCGGCGGCTCGTACAGGGTGTTGGCGTAGACGAGCGAGCCGCCGCCGACGCCCGCGCCCGCGAGGACGAGCACGCCCGCCTTCCCCCCGACGCGGTGCATCCGCTGGATTCCGCGCAACCCCAGGCGCGGCATCCACAGGTACTTGCGCAGCCGCCAGGACGTCTTGGGCAGCGTGTCCTCGTCGAACCGGCGGCCCGCCTCCAGGACCGCGACGCGGTACCCCTTCTCGGCGAGCCGCAGCGCCGCGACGCTGCCGCCGAATCCGGAACCGACGACGATCACGTCGAAGTCGAACGCTTTGCGGGTCATGCGCATCACCTCGTCACACGTACGGCCCCCGACTATCGGCCCCCGTGCCCGTCGCGCACCATACAGAAAGACACGCGATCCGTCCGCCGCGTTATCAAGGCGTTGACAATGTCCGCCGCAGGATCAGCTCCAGTTCCAGGCAGCGGCGCGGGTCGCGCAGGTCGTCGCCGAAAAGATGCTGCAGGTGCCGCAGCCGGTACCGGACGGTCTGCGGGTGCACGCGCAGGCGGCGTCCGGCGTCGGCGGCGTTGAAGTTGTGCTCCAGCAGCGCCAGCAGGGTCTCGGCGAGCCGCTCGCGGCGGGCCGGCGGGAGCGGCCGCAGCGGCGCCAGCCGGGTCGCGGCGGCGTCGTCGATCAGCTCGCCCGCGCGGGAGATCACCAGCGCGGGGACGTGCTCGGCGCTGCGGATCGCACCGGTCGCCGGGATGCCGCCGCGGCCCGCCAGTGCGAGCGTCTCGCGGGCCCAGCGCAGCGACCGGGCGCGCGGGCGAGCGGCACCGCGGGCCCGAGCGCGACGACCCAGTCGCGGAGCAGC
>NZ_MKJY01000112.1 GCF_001942465.1 Actinomadura sp. CNU-125 | reverse complement strand
TACGAGTCGTCCGAGGTGGAGTTCCCCGGCGGGCGGCTGGTCACCAGCGAGCTGCTGGGCGCGCCGCCGCCCTCGACGCCCGGGGAGATCGCCGCGCTGCTGAAGAAGGCGATGGCGGCGCGGGTGGCCGACACCCGGTTCGTCCTGGACCGGCTGCCCGATCTCGGACGGCGCGCCGGTGCGGCCCTCGACACCGGCCGCGTCGGCATGATCGGGCATTCGGCCGGCGGGTTCACCGCCGCGCAGGCCATGCACGACGACCGGCGCATCCGCGCGGGGATCAACATGGACGGGCAGATGGACTTCCCGGACGGCACGCTGAGCACGGTCGCGCGGGACGGGCTGGACCGTCCGCTGCTGTTCCTGCGGTCGGACGGCGGCGACGCGGTCGAACCGTCGTGGGCGGCGTTCCGGCGCAACACCCGCGGATGGACGGCGAGCGTGCTGCTGCGCGGTTCGCGGCACGCCTCGTTCACGGACGCGTCGGCGGTGCTGCCCGCGCTCGCCCGGCGGGGCGTCGAACCGGCCGGGGGGCTCGCCGCGGCGATCGGCACCGTCGACCCGGAGCGGGCGATCGCCGTCCAGCGGGCCTGCGCGGCCGCGTTTCTCGACCACCGGCTCCGCGGCCGCGACGCGCGGTTCCGGTTCCGGTTCCCCGAGGTCGTCTCCGGTCAGTCCTGCCAGTAGAACAGGAGGTCGTGGACGCGGAGCGGCTCCCGGTCGCCGAAGAAGTAGACGTGCAGCCCCGCGACGACCGTCTCGGCCAGGTCGCCGCCGATGCGCGTGAAGCCCGCCGCCCGCATGGCCGGGCCGGGTTCGTCCCGCAGGCTCGTGAAGTAGGGCCCGAGCTTGCTCACCAGGACGCGGCCCTCGGTGATCTCCACGACGTGGTAAGTGCCGTGGCCCGTCCGGTGGTAGGCCCCGGCGTCCTTCGGTTCGCGCGGCTCCAGGCCCGCGTCGGCGAGCGCCCGCACGGCGCGGTCGAGCGCCGCCGCCACCCGTCCGTCCGGGTCCGGTTCCGGTTCGAGGAGCGCCGCCTCGACCAGCCAGCGGGGGTCGGTGCCGCGCTCCCCCGGCGCGTCGCCGCGCGGACGATCGCCGCGCGCACGTCCGGCGGCGCGTCCGGGAGTTCGACGCGGGGCGAACCGGCCGCTTCCCACGCGGACCGGACGTCGCGTCCGCGCCGGTGCAGGACGGCGAGCGCCCACAGGTGGCCCGGCGCCCGCCGCCGCACCAGTTCCCAGAGCGCCCCCTCGCAGTCGGCGTCGGCGTCGGCGAGCAGGTCGTGCGCCGTCCGCGCGACCGTGCGCGAGTCGTCCGCGAGCGACGCGACGATGTCGTCGCCCGCACGCCAGCGGAGCCGGACGCCGAGGAGCCGCTCGTCCGCCGACGCGCCGCGCACCGCGAGCGTCCCGGTGGAATCGGCGCCCAGCTCGGCGAGCACCGCGGCGAGTCCGCACGTGTCGATCAGCGCGTCGACGCCCCGCTCCCCCGGCATCCGCAGCTGCGTCCACGGGTCGGCGGCCATGGCCACGAGGCCCCGCGCCACGCTCAGGTCTCCCAGCTTCGCGCGCGCCACCGCGAGCGCCGGGCGGACGTGGCGCCACTCGTCGCGGTCCTCCTGCGCCCGCAGCCATTCGAGCAGCCCGGCCGAGTACGGACGGTCCGGTTCGCTCAGCGCCTCCAGCAGCGCCGCGCGGACGTCCGCGGTGGCGCCGCCGTCCCGGACGAACTCCAGCAGCGCGCCCGCGCGTTCGTCCGGCACCCGTCCGGTCAGCGCCCGGGCGCAGGCCGCCCGGCGCCACCGGGGCTCGTCGCCGTCGTACACGGCCTCGACGAGATCGTTCAGCGGGATCGGCGCCGCCCGTGCCGCGAGGTCCTCCGACGGTTCCCACCGCACCCGGCCGGACGGCATCAGGTCCCGGATCCGCTCCCGTGTCATCGGGACGCGGCGGAACCGGGCGGGAAGCCGCCGGTCGCGATCGGCCCCCACCCGTCGACGGTGACGCGGATCAGGGACTTGTTCTGCCGCGCCATCGCCCGCCGGTAGTCGTCCCAGTCGGGGTGCTCCCCGGCGATGCAGCGGTAGTAGTCGACGAGCCCGTCGAGCGCGTCCGGCATGTCGAGGACCTCGGCGCGGCCGTCCACCTGCACGTACGGGCCGTCCCAGTCGTCGGACAGCACGCAGATCGACACCGACGGGTCGCGGCGCGCGTTCCGCGCCTTCGCACGGCCCGGGTACGTCGACACGACGATGCGTCCCTCGCCGTCGACGCCGCAGGTCACCGGGGACATCTGCGGCGCCCCGCCGGAGCGCGCGGTGACGAGCACGCCGCGGTGGCGGGGGCGCAGGAACTCCAGCAGCGCGGCGCGATCGACGCGCTCGGCGGTGGCGATGCGTGGCATGGATTCCTCTCCGGAGTCGTCGGGGCCGCGGCGGCCCCGTCCGACCCTAGCCACCTGGAGCGCGCTCCGGCCGAACCGCGGCGGGGCGGGTCACGCGGTCGCGGCGTCGTCCTCGCGGAGGTGGTCGAAGACGTCGAGGGAGACCTCCAGGCGCGACAGCAGCCGCGCCAGCTCGCGCCGTTCGGACTGGCGGAGCGTGCCGAGCATCCGCTCCTGCGTGCGGAAATGCTTCTCGACGACCCGGTCGATGAGGTCGCGGCCCGCCTCGGTCAGCTCGATGTAGACGACGCGGCGGTCGTGCTCGTCCTTCGCGCGCCGGACGAGGCCCGCCTTCTCCAGGCGGTCGATGCGCTGGGTGAGGCCGCCGGTGGTGATCAGCCCGACCTGCGCGAGTTCGCCCGCGGTGCGCCGGTAGCCGGGGCCGCTGCGGCGCAGCGACGCCAGGACGTCGAACGCGGGGGTCGTCAGGTCGAACTCGGCGAGGGTCTCGGTGACGAGCGCCTGGTAGCGGACGTCGCAGCGGTGCAGGCGGCCGAGGACGCGGATGCTGTCGACGTCCATCCCGGGCATCTCGCGGCCCCACTGCTCGATGACCAGATCGATGAGGTCGGACGAAGGACGCTGCGACGCCACGGGATTCTCCTGAGGAATGAGGGAAATCTTCGGTTGACCTGCACTCACGGACGTCGCGGACGGCGCGGGCCGAGCCGCCGCCGGTCCGTCGCGAGACCGTCTCAATAGGTTAGACCGTCGCCGCGCGCGGGATGTTTATCGTGCGGGATTTCACTTAGAGGAAAGAGAACGCCGCCGCATCCCGGGGCGGGGTGCGGCGCGTCGTCGGCGGCGTCGTCCGGGCGGGCGGGCGGCGGGTCAGCCCGCCATGTCGAGGACGAAGCGGTAGCGGACGTCGTTGCGGGCCAGGCGGTCGAGGGCGGTGCCGACCTCGTGCGCGGGGACGACCTCGGTTTCGGCGGTGATGCCGTGCCGGGCGCAGAAACCGAGCATCTCCCGGGTCTCGGCGACGCCTCCGCTGCCGGCCCCGGCCAGGTTCTTCGCGCCGACGATCAGGCTCATCGGGCGCACCCGGAGGTCCGCCTCGGGAATGCCGACCAGGCACAGGGTCCCGTCGACGGCCAGGGCGTCCAGGTACGGCTCCAGCGCGTGCGGCGCGCCGACGGTGTCGATGATCAGGTCGCAGCGGCCCGCCTGCGCGGCCATCGCCCGCTCGTCCGGCGACAGGACGACCTCGTCGGCGCCGAGCCGGCGCGCTTCCTCCGCCTTCGCGGGGGACGTCGTGAACTGCACGGTCTCGGCGCCCAGCGCGTGGGCGAGCTTGAGGGCGACATGCCCGAGTCCGCCCATGCCGACGACGCCGACCGTCCGGCCGGGACCGGCGCCCCAGCGGCGCAGCGGCACCCAGGTGGTGACGCCCGCGCACATCAGCGGGGCCGCGCCCGCCGGATCGAGCCCGTCCGGCAGCGGGTGCACGAAGTGCTCGTCGACGACGTACTCGGACGAGAAGCCGCCCTGCGTCCGCGTCCCGTCGACCCGGTCGGTGCCGCCGTAGGTGAGGGTGACGCCCTGCTCGCACCAGTTCTCCCGTCCCGCGCGGCAGGCGGCGCAGGTCCGGCAGGAGTCGACGATGTTGCCGACGGCCACCGGGTCGCCGACGGCGAACGCGGACACGGCGGAGCCGACCGCGGCGACCTCCCCGACGATCTCGTGCCCCGGCACGAGCGGGAAGCCGGACGGGTCGCCGTGCCGGACGGCCGACAGGTCGGAGGCGCACACGCCGCAGTACCGGACGCGCACCGCCACGTCCCGTTCGCGCGGTTCACGCCGTTCGAACTCCCACCGTTCGAGGGCCGCTCCCGGTGTTCGGGCCGCCCATCCGGTCGCCTTACGCATGCTCGTCCCCCGCTCCGCCGATCTCGTCCTCGCAGTCCAGGCCGCGCCGCTTCAGGTCCCGGTGGTGCGCGATCTTGTCCCGCACCACCGCGAGGTCCCGCCGCAGCCGTTCGATCCGCCGCTCGACGTCCGCCGCGTGCTCCTCCAGCAGCGCCGCGCGGGCGTCGTGCCACTCCAGCCCCGAGCCCATCCGGACGAACGCCCGCACGTCGCCCACCGGCATCCCGGTGGCGCGCAGCGCCTGCACGAGCCGGACGAACCGGACGGCCCCGGGCGGGTACCGGCGGCGACCGTCCGGCCCCCGCTCCACCTGTGGCAGGAGCCCCTCCCGCTCGTACCAGCGCAGCGTGTCCATGCTCAGCCCGGTCAGCTCCGATACCGCCCGGATGCCGACCGCTTCCGGCTCAACGACTTCGGCCATGTCGCGAAGCTATGCGCTGGAGTCCGCTCCAGCGCAAATCGTTCGGACGGGGCGGCGCCCGCCCGCGAGCGCGGCACGTCCGGTGCGGGGCGGCCGGGTGTGGTCAGCGGGGCTGGGCGGAACGACGATGCCAGCATATGGTGGCAGTGTTCCCCGCGCCGAGGAGTGATCGCCGTGCCCCCAGACCGGAACCGACTCCATCGCCGAGCCTTCAGACCACTCGCCGCCGCGGCCACCGCGCTCGGCTGCCTCGCCGCGCTCACCGTGCCCACGCCGCCGCGGCCGCGCCCGTCCGGTCCACCCCGCCGGACGGCCCGTCCCGGACGGTCACGCTCGTGACCGGCGACCGGGTCGTCGTCACCCCCCGGGACGGACGGACGCCGCGCGTGTCCGTCGAGCCCGGGACCGGACGGGACGACGTCGGATTCGCCGCGCACGTGACGGCGACCGAGATCACCGTGACCCCGATGGACGCCGTCCCGCTGCTGGCGGACGGACGGCTCGACCGGCGGTTGTTCGAGGTCCACCGGCTGCTCGCGTCCGGCTACGGGGACGAACGGACCGGCGACCTGCCGCTGATCGCGTCGCGTCCGGTCGCGTCCCTGCGGTCCGCGCGGACGATCTCGGCCGGGGGCCTCACGGCCGTGCGGGCGGACAAGGACGGGCTGGCGAAGACGTGGCGCGAGTTCGTCGCCGATCCGTCGGCGCGGCTCTGGCTGGACGGGAAGGTGAAGGCGAGCCTGGACGGCAGCGTCCCGCGGATCGGCGCGCCGGCCGCGTGGGAGAAGGGCCTCACGGGCGAGGGCGTCACGGTGGCCGTCCTCGACACCGGCGTCGACGGCGGGCATCCCGACCTCGACGTCGCGGCGGCGCGGAACTTCACCACGGCCGGGTCCGCCGACGACGCGAACGGGCACGGGACGCACGTCGCGTCCGTCATCGCCGGGTCGGGCGCGGCGTCGGGCGGGAAGTACCGGGGCGTCGCGCCCGACGCGCGGATCGTCAGCGGCAAGGTGCTCGACGACTCCGGGCAGGGGCAGGAGTCGTGGCTGATCGCCGGGATGACGTGGGCGGCGAAGGAGGCGAAGGCCGACGTCGTGAACCTCAGCATGAGCTGCTTCTGCGACACGCCCGCGACCGAACCCGTGGAGCAGGCGGTCAACGACCTGTCGGCGGAGACGGGCGCGCTGTTCGTCGCCCCGGCCGGCGACCTGTCGTGGCCGGTCCCCGGGTTCATCTCGCTGCCGGGCGCGGCGGAGTCGGCGCTCGCGGTCAGCAGCGTCGACCCGCAGGACCGCCCGGCCTCGGCCGTGCGGGGGCCGCGCACCTGGGACTACCTGATCAAACCCGAGATCATGGCCCCCGGAGTGGGAATCGTCGGCGCGCGCGCGGACGGCACGTCGGCGGGTTCTCCGGTGGACGACTCCTACACCCGGATGTCCGGCACGTCGGTGGCGACGCCGCACGTGGCGGGGGCCGCGGCGGTGCTCGCGCAGCAGCACCCCGGCTGGGACGGGCCGCGGCTGAAGTCCACGCTGCTGGCGTCCGCGAAGCGGCTGCCCGTCGACTTCGGGGTCCAGGGCGCCGGACGCGTCGACGTCGCCGCGGCGGTCGAGCAGCGCGTCGCCGCGTCGCCGCCGACCGTCCACGCGGACGTGAAGTGGCCCGACTCCGGGCCGTCCGAGGTCGTCCGGGAGGTCACCTACCGGAACGCGGGCGGTGCGCCCGTCGAACTGGGGCTGGGCATCGAGCTGACCGGCCCGGACGGCGCCGCGCTCCCGGCGGGGGCGGCGACGCTCGACCGCGACCGGATCACGGTCCCGGCGAACGGTGCGGCGACGGTCGCACTCACCCTGCGGGGCACGGAGGGCGTCCGGGCGGGACTGTTCACCGGCACGCTGACCGCGACGGGCGCGGACGGCCCCGCGGTCGTCACGCCGGTCGCGGCGTACGTCGAACCGCCGACGAGCAACGTCACGATCCGGGTCACCGACCTCGACGGCTCCCCCGCCGGGGCGTACGCGTCGCTGACGAACATGGAGACCGGCGAGCGGTTCGACGCCTACGGCAGCGCCGACGGAACCGCCACGGTGCGCGTCCCCGTCGGGACCTACGACGTCTCGGGCCAGTTCGGGACGGACGGGTGGACGCACGGCTTCCGGAAGATCCACGAGTTCGAGGCCGGGGCGAACACCGTCCCGATGGACGCCCGGACGAACACGCCGGTCGAGTTCACCAACGACACACCGGGCGCGGAGATGACCGACGCGACCGTCGGGCTGGGCCTGATCACGGACCGCTTCTGGAGCATGATGTTCCTCGACGGCGGCGCCGGGAAGCGGATCTCGGTGCAGCCCGGATCGGACGAGGAACTCACCTTCACCGTGCTGAACACGTGGCAGAAGGCGGGCGCCGACCCGAGCCCGTACGTGTTCCACGATTTCCGCTCCCGCCGGGGGATCCCGGCGGATCCGTCCGTGCGGACACGGCTGGCGGACATGGCGCGGATACGCACGTCCGTCCGGGCCTTCGACGGCGCCACGAGCGGGTCGCTGCGCACGTCCGCCTACAGCGCCGGGGAGACGGGGAGCCTCGCGACGAACGTGCCCCGGCCCGTGCCGGACGACTTCACCCTGTACCTGCGGGCGGGCGACGACGTGACCTGGCACCAGGACCTCCGCATGTACGACGACGCGGACGACGAGGTCGCGCGGATCTTCCGGGACGGACGCTCGTACCGGGCGGGCCCCCTCGCGGACGCGTGGAACGCGGCCGTCGTCGGGACGGCGGTGGACGACTGGGGCAACGAGCGGGACGGCGACCTGCTGACGGTCGCGCCCGGCTGCCCGTCCACCGGGGCGCTCGACTCCTGCGGCCGCGTCTTCACGGGCACGGGCGCGTTCTCGCTGAGCCGGGACGGCACGGTCCTGAAGGAAGTCGAGGTCACCCGAGGGGGCGCGCCCGACATCGAGGTGACGGTCCCGGCGGAGGAGGCGGCGTACACGATGCGGTACACGCTCACACGTCCGGACCTGCCCGCCGGCTCGCTCACGACCGAACAGGAGACCGTCTGGACGTTCCGTTCCGCCGAGACCGCCGAGGTGACGCAACTGCCGCTGCTGGCCGCGCGCTTCCTGCCCGCCGGGCTGGACGAACGCAACCGCGCGCCCGGCGACCGGGCCGCGCTCGTCCCGTACTGGGTCGAGCGCAACCCGGGCGCCCCGGCGGTGCCCGTCACGTCGATCGAGGTCGAGGCGTCGTTCGACGACGGCGCCACCTGGCGGACGCTGCCGACGGCCGGTGGCCCGGCCCTCGGCCTCGTCCGGGTCGACCCGGACGACGGCGCCGAGTTCGTCTCGCTCCGCGCGACGGCCGCGGACCGCGACGGGAACACGGTGACGCAGACGATCATCCGGGCGTACGGACTGTCCTGACGGCCCGGCGGAACACGTCGAAGGCGGGCTTGCGGCCGTAGTCGTCGTACAGCAGCCCGAACCGGTGGAAGAGCCCGTCCTTCGACGAGTCGGCGTCGCGCAGCGCGAAGTGGAGGTAGGCGCCGATGCCGAGCGCGCCGCTCTCGCCGACGACCGCGTCCAGGACGGCCCCGAGGACCTCGGCCTGCCGTTCCGGGGTGCGGCCGGGCCCCGTCGGCCAGCCGTTCTCGGTGACGTGCAGGGGGACGGCGGCCGGGATCCCGGCCGCCGTCATCAGGTCGCGGTGCATCGCCAGGAGCCCGGCCGTGGCCGCACCGGGGTCGGGGGCGGGCATGAACACGTCCGGGAAGAAGTCGAGGCCGACGTAGCCGAGCGCGTCGACGAAGGCCCGCCCGCCGAACTCCGTCAGATCGCCGAGGAACCCGGCGGCCGGGCCGAACATCGGTGTCGTGTTGAAGCCGACGCGCAGGTCGTCCAGGCCGAGGCGGTCGGCCTCCGCGCGGGCGGCGACGACGCCCTCGACCAGGGCGCGGCGGACGTCCGGGTAGTAGCCGTCGAGGGTGGCGATGCCCGCGACGTTCGGCTCCTCGGTGATCTGCAGCGTCGCGATCGCCGGGCCGTGGCGGTGCAGGACGCCGCGGACGAACTCCAGGTAGCCGGGCACGTCCCCGGAGTCCGACTGGTACTGGACGACGATGTCGAGGCGGCGCCCGTCCCCGGCGTACCGCTCGACGTCTTGCGGGGTCTCCGTCCGGGGACGTCCGGGGTCGGTGAAGCCGCAGTAGCCGCGCACGAGGAACGGGCCGTCGCCCTGGAGGTCTCGCAGGGCCGCGAGGATCTCCGCCGGGTCGTCGGCCGGGCCGGTGGCGAGGCCGCCCTCGTCGTCGCCGGTGATCCCGCCCGGGTAGATGCCGAACTCCATCAATCCTCCTCGGTGTGGGGCCAGGTGAGCGTTCCGTCGGCGATCTCCGTAAGGACGTCCTCGACCCAAGCCAGCTCGGCCCGGACGAGCGCGCGCGCGTACTCGGCCTCGATGACGTACAGGCGGGGCACGTCGGCCCCGGCCAGTCCGGAGTCGAGCCGCGCGAGGTCGTCGCGGAGCCGCCCCGCCCGCTCGTTCAGCGCGGCCGTCGCCCCTTCGAGGCCGAGCGCGCCGAGGTAGGCGACGGCCGTGAGGAAGACCGGGTACTCCTGCTTCGGCACCCGGATCAGCTCGTCGAGCCGCCGGGTGAAGGCGTCCCGGCCCTCGCCGGTCAGCTCGTAGACGGTCCGGGCGGGGCGGCCCCCGTCCTGGACGGTCTCGCGGGCGCGGGCCCATCCCTGCCGTTCGAGCGCCGCGACGACGTCGTACAGCGACCCCCGGTTCGTCCGGACGTTCGTCCCGCGCTCCCGGAGCACGACCCCCATCTCGTACGGGTGCATCGGCCGTTCCAGCAGCAGGCCCAGCACCGCGAGGGCCAGCGGATTGTCCACACTTCGTGCCATAGTCGCTCCCTGATATCAGAAACCGACTATACCCTCAGCCCGCGGGAAGGCGCGGACAACGACTGCTGCGGCGGCCACCAAGGTTCGCCGGGGTTCGTTGACCTGCGGCGTGTTGCCCTTATGGGCGCCCGAGTTAGGGCAACACGCCGCAGGTCAACGTCAGGGCGCTAGCGGGGGTCGGGGATCAGGCGGAACGCGATGAAGGCCGGGAAGGTGGCGAGAGATGCGTGGTCGTCCGGGTAGCGGTCGGCCATCTCCGGGACGGGACGCGGTTCGAGCAGCTCTTCGATGAGGAATCCGGCGGCGCGGAACACGGCGTTGAGGTCGGTGAGGGGCCGCCGCCACGAGCGGACCGGCCAGTCCCGCTCCGAGCTGAGGGATTCCTCGACGGGTTCCACCGTGAAGTACGAGCCGCCGAGCCGCCGCCACGCCTTCGCCGGGTGCTCGGTGGACAGGACGACCGCGCCGGACGGCCGCAGCACGCGGCGGAACTCGCGGAGCAGCGCGACCGGATCGTCCAGGTAGTGGACGGCGAGGGCGAGGACGGCGAGGTCCACCGAGCCGTCCGGCACCCAGGTCAGCGGGTCGGCGAGGTCGTGCACGCGGAGGTCGGCGCGGCCGCCCGTGCGGTCCCGGGCCAGTCCGACGAACGTCGGGCTGGCGTCGCAGCCGAGGACGCGGGCGCCCCGGTCGAGGAGTTCGGCCGCGTAGAGGCCGGGGCCGCACGCCGCGTCGAACACCGTCGCGCCCGCGACGTCGCCCGCGAGGCCGAGCACGGCCGGACGGTCGTAGTAGGCGTTGTACGCGCTCGACTCGGCGTGCGCGGCGTACTCGCGGGCGAAGCGTTCGTACATCCCCCGATCGTCCCAGACGAGATCATCCGCCGGGTTCGTGCACGTGGCCGCGGTAGCCGCGGCCCTTGACCACCATGTCGGCGCGACGGAAGTCGCCGGGCCGCAGGGCGCACATGCCGCTGGCGACGACGTCGCGGAAGATCCGGTCGGAGACGATCAGCGCGAGGTCGCGGTCCGGGGATTCGGCGAGGCGGCGGCGCACCGGGGCGGCGTCCAGCAGCCGCGCGACCAGCACCGGGGCGTCCCCGGCCGGGCCGAACGACGACGCGGGGCTCGTGACGAAGCCGTAGTGCACGGCGAGCCGCAGCCGCAGGCGCCGTCCCGGACGCACGAGTCGTGCGAGTTCGCGTTCGATGTTCGCGGGGAGGCACCCGACGACGCGGCCGAAGTCGATGCCCTCGGGCAGGACGATCAGGGCGCCGTCGCCGCCGGGCTGCAGCCGCCAGCGGCGCGGGTCGATGCCGGTGGCGTCGGCCGCGCGGATCAGCACCCGTTCGAGGTCGCGCTGGGCGTCGGCCTGCATTTTCTGGGTGCGTCCACTGAAGTCCTCGATGTCGACCCCGAACATCAGCCGCAGCCGGATGGAAGGGACGGACTCGTCGTCGAGAGCGGACTTCGATGCGTTGAAGAGCCGGAAGGACTTTCCGGAGGGCGAGCGCGCCGGCAGGATCCGCATGGTGTCTTCTCCCCGTTCATCCCCACTTCCCAAAGGTAGGATGACATGCGAATCCGCCCTTTCCTAGGCGCTTTTCGCGGCACGGAAAGCAGATTGTCAGGTGGCATCGAGCCATCCGGCGTGGCGGCACGCGGCACATGTGAATGTGGCCGGGAAACCGCCGGAGAAAGCGGCTGGTCCGTGCGGTCGCGTTAATGGGCACATTCCAGTTCGCCACCTGGCATGGCGACAGTTGCGGGGCTCATCGGCCGGAAAAATTCTTGGGGCGCGAGCCGAACGGCACCGCCCTCACGGCCCCGGCGCACGCAAGAATCCGGTTCAATCGGGTGAAACCGTGCACGCTTCCGGCGGGTCAGATCTTCGGAAGCGCGGGCACGGCGCCTGCCGGAGGGAGAAGATCCGTGACCAGTGGCGACCCCGCCGACCGGACGGACGCGCCCGGACCGTACGCGGACCTGTCGCGTGCGCCCCGCCCGCGTGCGCGCGGAGCGCACCGCGCGCCGGAGCCTCGTCCCGAGCCCGCCGCCCGGCCGGAACCCGCGGGGCCCGCGTGGATCGTCGTCCCGCTCCGCGCCATCGCGTTCGTGATCGTGCTCCCGTTCCGGCTCCTGTACGACCTGTTCCGGTTGATCTTCAAGGGCCTCGGCTGGGTCTTCGGCGGCATCTGGAACGCCCTCTACAAGTGGATCCTCGCCCCGATCGGACGAGCGGTCGCGACGACGCTCTACTACCTGCTCGTCGTCCCGGCGCGGTGGATCTACCGGGTGCTGCTGACCCCGCTCGGACACGGGATCGTCGCCGTCCTGCGCTGGATCGGGTGGCTGCTCAACCTCGTGCTGGTGAAGCCCGTGGTGTGGCTGCTGAACGTTTTGATCGCGATCCCGGCCGTCTTCCTGTGGAAGTACGTTCTTTACCCGGTGCTGGCCTGGATCGGCCGAATGTTCACGGCCATCGGGCGCGGCATCGCCTGGGTGTGGAACTCCCTGGTCGTGCCGCCGTGGCGGTACGCCGCCCGGTTCGTGCAATGGCTGTTCCGGACGTTCGTCGCGATCCCCTGCAAATGGCTGTGGACGTACGTGCTGCGGCCCGTCGGGCGTGGTATCGGCGCCGTGTGGAACGTGGTCGTAGGCGTCCCCTACCGGGCCGTCCGGCAGGCGCTCCGTGACGTCCGGCTCTCGCTCCGGCGGATGTTCCGCGGCGTATAGAGCGGTAAGAGCGGTATAGAGAACGCGCGCCGGTCCCCAAGGGAACCGGCGCGCGCGCTGTCTACTCTTCGTTCTGCTCGCCCTCGGCGGAGCGCTCCTCGTTGCGTTCCCGCATCTTCGCGAGGAGGTCCCGCTTCCGGGCGGCCTGGTCGTCGGCGTTGGCGGCCGCCTGCGGCGCATCGCCCCGCAGGTCGCGCCGCGAGACGTTCTTGCGCTGGCCGCCGACGCCCAGCAGGCCGTTCCGGCCCTTCTTGGCCATGGTCACTCCCGTGTTCTCGTGCTCTGCATGGTCTCAGCACGTCCGGTCGCGGGAGCGCGGCGGGGTCAGCCGCCGGTCGCGTCCCGGCCGGACAGGTCGGCGGGGCGAGGGCGGTACGCCCTGATCGGGAGCGGCCACCATGCGGTGGCCAGGGCATTCGTCAGCATGACGGCAGGCTATGCGGCGGCCCCCCGGATCGTCGAAGGGTTTTTCCTGGGATACTGACCCGTGATGTACCGACTCCTGTTCGCACTGGTCATCGCCCGCGTCCCGGCCGAGACCGTGCACCATCTGACGATGCGGGCGCTGCGGGCGATCCAGTCCGTGCCGGGGCTCGCGCCGCTGCTGCGCCGCCTGCTGGTCCGCCGCGACCCGGCCCTGGCCGTCCGCGCGTTCGGGATCGACTTCCCGAGCCCGCTCGGCCTCGCCGCCGGATTCGACAAGGACGCCGTCGCCTACGAGGCGCTCGCCGCGTTCGGGTTCGGCCACGTCGAGATCGGCACCGTGACCGGGCGCCCGCAGCCCGGCAACCCGCGCCCCCGGCTGTTCCGCCTCCCCCTCGACCGGGCCGTCGTCAACCGGATGGGGTTCAACAACGCGGGCTCGGCGGCCGCCGCCGACCGGCTCCGCGGACGCGGCGCGGCCACGATCGTCGGGGTCAACATCGGCAAGACGAAGGCGGTCCCGGAGGAGGAGGCCGCGGCCGACTACGTCGCGAGCGCCGAGCGGCTGGCGCCGTTCGCCGACTACCTCGTCGTCAACGTCAGCTCCCCGAACACCCCCGGCCTGCGAAACCTCCAGGCGGTCGAGCACCTGCGCCCGCTGCTGACCGCCGTGCGCGAGGCCGCCGACCGCACCGCCGGACGGCACGTCCCGCTGCTCGTCAAGATCGCCCCGGACCTCGCGGACGCCGACGTGGACGCCGTCGCCGACCTCGCCGTCGACCTCGGCCTGGACGGCGTCATCGCCACCAACACCACCATCGGCCGCGGCGGGCTGCGCAGCGCGCCCGAACTGGCCGCCGAGACCGGCGGGCTGTCCGGCGCGCCGCTCGCGGACCGTTCGATCGAGGTGCTGCGGCGGCTGCGCGCCCGCGTCGGCGACCGGCTCGTCCTCGTCTCGGTCGGCGGCGTCGAGACCGCCGACGACGTGTGGGAACGCGTGCGGGCCGGCGCCACGCTCGTCCAGGGGTACACCGGGATGATCTACGGCGGGCCGCTGTGGGCGCGCCGCGTCCAGCGCGACCTGGCCCGCCGCCTGCGCGGCAGCGCCTACGCGACGATCGAGGACGCCCGCGGCTGACCCCGACGTGCGGCCGACACGACGCGCGGCCGACTCAGTGGAAGAAGCCGTCTGCGATGAGTTCCGGGAGGACGGCGTCCGCGTGCGCGCGCACACTGGCGGCGTCCGCTCCGGTTAGCTGGGCGATGGCGTCGAGGAGGGGCTCCAGGGGGAGGGAGCCGTCGCAGACGCCCGCGAGGCCCGCCTCGACCGTCCCGACGCCCGCCGCGCGGCGGAGCCGTCCGGTCTGGCGCAGGACGATCCGCTCCGGGTCCTCGGCGCCGGGCGGGCCGATCTGCTCCTGCACCAGTTCCGCCGCCCGGAGGGTTTTTCCACAGCCTGTGGAAAACTCCGCGCCCGTCCGGAAGCCGTCGAGGACCTCGTCCACGTACGCGCCCACGGGCTCCTCGACCGCGTGCCGCAGTTCCTCGACGCGCACCGGCCCGTCGCCCTTCCGGAGCGTGATCCACCCGAACCCGACGCCCGTCACGCGCTGCCGCTCGAAGTGGTCGAGCCACGCCGCGTACCGGGCGCGGTACTCGGGCGTCCCCGCCTCGCACGAGTCCCGCAGCCACAGTTCCGCGTACTCCGCCGGGTCCTGGACGTCGCGCTGCACGACCCACGCCTCGCACCCCGACGCCTCCGCCCAGCCGCCGACGCGCTCGTCCCACGGCACCCCGTCGACGTGCAGCCAGTTGGCCAGGAGCTGGCAATATCCCCCGTCGTTCAGCAGATCGGGAGCTTCCGTGACGACCCGCCTGCAGAAGTCGTCGCCCGGCATCCCGGACTCCCGGTAGGTGAACCGCCGGTCGCCGGGCGGCGCGACGACGAACGGCGGATTCGACACGATCAGGTCGAACCGCCGCCCCCGGACGGGCTCGAACAGCGGCCCCTCCAGGCGTTCGACGCCGTCCGTCCCGGACAGTTCGAAGCTCATCTCCGCGAGTGCGAGCGCCCGCGCGTTGACGTCCGTCGCGGTGATCCGGCGCGCCTGCCCGCGCGCGCCCACGTGCACCGCCTGCACGCCGCAGCCCGTCCCGAGATCGAGGACGTTATCCACAGGGCTGTGGACAACCAGCCGCGCGAGACTCCCCGACGCGCCGCCCGCACCGACCACGTGATCGGGCGCCGGTACCCCGTCCCCCGGGCGCACCTTCCGGTCCGACACGACGTACCCGACATGCCCGTCCCCGTCGACCGCTTCCAGCGGCTCGATGTGGAACAGCCCCCGGACCTCGCCGCCCGACGCCTCCGCGAGACCCGCGCGGACCAACTCGTCCGTCGTCCCGTCCGGGGGCACCGGCACCTGCAGCCAGCACAACCGGGTCAGCACCTCCAGCGGCGACCCGCCCCCGGTCGCCCGCAGCGCGGGCACGATCTCGTCCCGCACCAGGGCCCCGCCCGCCACCGGCCCCAGCAGCGCCCGCACACCGGCGACGGTGTACCCCGCTTCCAGCAGGACGTCACGGACACGGCTGAGCGGCGCACGAAGATCGGACATCCCCCCATCCTGCCCACTCCCGCCCGCCCCGCGTAACGCATCCGCACCGAACCGCACCGGCGACCGCCCGACCGTCCCGCCCCCGGAGACCCGCGTCCGGAAGTGGACGGGACGGACGCCGCTCACCGGCCCCACCGAAGCCCTGGACACCCTCGCCGCTCGGGACGCCCTGGACGCCCTCGCCGCCCTCGTCGCCTTGGACACCTTGGACGCCTGGGACGCCCTGGACGCCCTCGTCGCCTTGGACGCCTTGGACGCCTTGGACGCCTGGACGCCTGGACGCCTGGACGCCTGGACATCCTCGCCGCCCTCGCCGCCCTCGGCGCCGACGCA